>NZ_JBJLRD010000020.1:0-71800 GCF_050871305.1 Kineococcus gypseus
CGGGGCAGCACCGCCGGGGGGGGGGGGGGGGGCGGGGGGGGGGGGGGGGCCCGGGGGCGGGGGGGGGGGGGGGGGGGGGGGGGGGGGGGGGGGGGGGGGGGGGGGGGGGGGGGGGGGGGGGGGGGGGGGGGGGGGGGGGGGGGGGGGTGCGGGGTGGAGCGGGTGCGGGGTGCGGGGTGCGGTGCGGCTGGGCCCGGGTCAGCGCACCCAGCCGGTGACGCGCCCGGTGCCGCGCTGCGGGGAGCGGGCGGGGGCGGTGGGGGCGGCGGGGCGGCCCGTGGAGCCCTCCAGCGCGGCGGCGACCGCGCGCACGAGCCAGGTGTTGACCGAGACGCCGTCGCGTGCCGCGGCGACCTCGACCTGCGCCTTGAGGTGGTCCGGCAGGCGCAGGGTGGTGCGGGTGGTCGAGCCGCCCTCGCCCTCGCCGGCCGGCGGGCCGTCGGCGGGCGCGTCGGCGGGCGCGTCCGCGGCGCGGACGGCCGCGGACGGGTCGTGCGGGTCGTGCCGGTGGTGCGGGAGGGTCGCGGTGGTGACGACGAACTCCGGGGAGCCGTCGCGCAGGCGGACGTCCACCGAGCCGGGCGCGAGCTCGGCGGAGATCTCCCCGGCCGCGTCGGAGAGCGCGCCGAGCAGGACCAGGCGCGCGGCGGCGTCCAGCGGGGCGGTCAGGCGCCCGGCGAGCTCGCGCGCCTGCTCCCCCCCGGCACCGGCCGCCGTGGCCAGCTGCCGCTGGAGGTCGTCGACGTACTTCGCGAGGTCCACGACGTCAGTGTGGCACCACTCGTGGTGTCACATCAAGGGGTGTGGTGTCACGCGCGGGCCGGGGTCAGTCCCACTCCGTGGGCAGGGAGGGGTCGCGGTGGTGCGCGAGGACGCGCTCCAGCTCCTCGCGGGTCACCCGCGAGCCGGACAGCTCCGGCAGCTCGTCGAGCCCGAACCAGCCGACCTCGAGGGTCTCCAGGTCTTGCGCGGGCACGGGCTCACCGACCACCCGGCACAGGAAGAACAGGTGGAAGACGGACACCGGCAGCGGCGGCTGCTTGCCGCGCACGTCGCGCTCCCACACCGCCACCAGCTTGGTCACCTCGACGGGGTGGCCGGTCTCCTCCAGCACCTCGCGCACCGCCGCCTCCCCGGGCCGGTCGCCCGGGTCGACCCAGCCGCCCGGCAGCGACCACAGCCCGTCGCTGCGCTCGCGCAGCATCAGCAGGCGCTCGCGCTCGTCGACGACGCCGGCGCGCACGTCGACCTTGGGGGTGGCGTACCCGGCGTCGCGGCCCAGCACGAGCCGCAGCTCCTCCACCGGCGTGGCGGACACGGTGGCCAGCAGCTGCGCGGCCAGCTCGGCGACCTGCCGGTAGCGGGCGGTGTCGTAGTCCTTGGTGGCGTCGCCGACGGAGTACGCCAGGCCGTCCTGGGCCAGGGCGGCCAGCCGCACCGCGGCCCGCCGCACCCGCTCCGCCCGCTGCTCCGTGCCCTCCGTCCCCTGCGCCCCGGTGCCGGGCCCGCTCACGCCACGCGCACCACGGCGACGCCCTCGCCGAGCAGGCGCACGCCGCCGGCCAGTAGCTCCGGCGCCGGGCCGGAGGGGAAGGCCGCCAGCACCTCCACCGGCTCGCCGCCGACCTCGACGTCGCCGCCGCCGCCGAGGGCGACGACCACCCGGTGCGCGCCGCGGTGCAGCACCAGCGCACCACCGGCCACGTCCACGCGCACCGCGCCCAGGTCGGCGTCGCGCAGGTCGGGCACCTCGCGGCGCAGCCGGGTCAGGGTGCGGTACCACCGCAGGACCCGCGCGTGCGGCTCCTGCTCGACCTCGTCCCAGCGCAGCACGGAGCGCTGCTTCGTGGCCGGGTCCTGCGGGTCGGGCACGTCCTCCGCGCTCCAGCCGTGCTCGCCGAACTCCGAGCGCCGCCCGCGGCTGACCGCCTGGCCCAGCTCGGGGTCGGGGAAGGAGGTGAAGAACTGCCACGGCGTGGAGGCGTTCCACTCCTCGCCCATGAACAGCATCGGGGTGAAGGGCCCCAGCAGGTACAGCGCGGCGCCGGAGGCCAGGCGCGCCTCGCTGAGCAGGTGCCCGATGCGCTCGCCGACGGCGCGGTTGCCGACCTGGTCGTGCGTCTGCAGGTAGCCCAGGAACGCGCTGCCGGGCACGCGCGAGCGGTCGACCCGCTTGCCCCACACCTCGCCGCGGAAGCTGGAGAACCGCTCGGCGTGGAAGAACGCCTCCTCGAAGGTGGTCTTGAGGACCTCCGGGGAGCCGAAGTCGCCGTAGTAGCCCTGCCGCTCGCCGGTCAGCAGGGCGTGCAGCGCGTGGTGCACGTCGTCGTCCCACTGGGCGGTCATGCCGAACCCGCCCTGCGCGGTGGGGGTGACCATCGCGGCGTCGTTGAGGTCGGACTCGGCCACCAGCGACAGCGGCCGGCCCACCTCGGCGGACAGCGCGGCGACCTCGTCGGCGAGCTGGGCGAGCACGTGCACGGGGGAGTCGTCGACCAGGGCGTGCACCGCGTCCAGGCGCAGCGCGTCGACGTGGAAGTCGCGCAACCAGCGCAGCGCGTCGTCGCAGATCCAGCGGCGCACCTCCACCGAGCCGGTGTCGTCGAGGTTGACCGCCGCGCCCCACGGGGTGTCGTGCTTGTCGGTGAAGTACGGGCCGAACTCGCCCAGGTAGTTCCCGCTGGGACCGAGGTGGTTGTAGACGCAGTCCAGCGCGACCGCCAGCCCCTTGCCGTGGCAGGCGTCGACGAACGCGGCGAAGCCCTCCGGGCCGCCGTACTCGTGCTGCACCGCGTACGGGGCCACGCCGTCGTAGCCCCAGTTCCACGGCCCGTCCCACGCCGAGACGGGCAGGACCTCCACGACGTCCACGCCCAGTTCCACGAGGTGGTCCAGGTGCTGCGCGGCCGCCGCGAACGTGCCCTCGGGGGTGAAGGTGCCCACGTGCAGCTCGTAGAAGACCGCCCCGCGCGCCTCGCGCCCGCCCCAGGAGCCGTCGGTCCAGGTGAAGGTGGAGGGGTCGACCACGGCGCTGGCGCCGTGCACGCCCTCGGGCTGCCAGCCCGAGCGCGGGTCGGGGCGCGCGTCGCCGCCGTCGAGGGAGAAGGCGTAGCGGGTGCCGTGCCCGGCGCCGTCCACGTCCGCCGTCCACCAGCCCTCGCGCGGGCTGTCGCTGCGGCGCATGGCGTGCCGCTGCGCGTCCTCGCCCGCGCCCACCAGAAGGTCCACCCGCTGCGCCTGCGGCGCCCACACCCCGAACTCCATGGGGCAACCCTGTCGGAGACGGCGCGCTGCGGCGACTCGGCGCCCGCGGGGGCGCCGAGCCGCCGGGCGGCTCAGCCCTCGCGCACCAGCAGCGCCACGGGCAGCTCGCCGAGGACGTCGGCGATGCGCACCGCGCCGCCGGGCACGGTGGTGCCCGTGAACGCGTCGCGCCAGGTCCCCTCGGGCAGCGAGAGGGTGTGCTCGCCCCAGCCGCCGTGGCGCTGCAGCGAGACGGGCAGGCGGGTGGTCACCGCGATCGCGCCGGGCGCACCGGCCGGGCCGCGCCCGAACGCCAGCGCGTGGCCGGTGGTGGTGGGCACGGGGGAGTACCCGGCGTGCTCGCCGACGAACAGCTCGGGGTGGTCGCGGCGCGCGCGCAGGGTGCGCGAGACCACGAGCAGCTTCTCGTCGTGCAGGTCCGCCGGGGCGGAGCCGGCGTCCAGGGCCGCCAGGCGCCGGGCGCGGTCGGCGTAGTCCACGGGACGGCGGTTGTCGGGGTCGACCAGCGACAGCTCGACCAGCTCGGTGCCCTGGTAGACGTCCGGCACGCCGGGCATCGCCAGCTGCACGAACTTCTGCCCCAGCACCGCCACGCGCGCCACCGCGGCGGTCTCCTCGACGAACCCGCGCACCGCGGCCAGGACCGCCTCGTCGCCGAGCACGCCGGTGGCGAAGCGCTCCACGGCGGACTCGTACGCCTCGTCCGGGGAGGTCCACGTGGTGTGGTCCTTCGCCTCGCGGGTGGCCTTCTGCAGGTAGCCCAGCAGCCGCTCGGCGGAGATCGGGCCCTCGCCCCAGGTGCCGAAGAGCGTCTGCCACACCAGCAGCTCGGTGCGCGCGTCCAGCTCCCCGGCGCGGTGCTCGGCGGCCAGCTCGCGCCAGCGCGCCAGCGCCGCGCCCCACTCCTCGGTCAGCTCCGAGAGCACCGACAGGCGCGCGCGCACGTCCTCGCTGCGCTTGGTGTCGTGGGTGGACAGCGTCGTCATGGCCGCCGGCCAGTCGCGCGCCAGGGCCGCGCAGAAGGAGTGGAACTCCTCCGGGGAGGTGCCGAAGCGGGTGGGGTCGCCGCCCACCTCGTTGAGCGAGGACAGCCGGAACCAGCGGTAGAACGAGGTGTCCTCGATGCCCTTGGCCATCACCGGCCCGCACGTCTGCTGGAAGCGCACGACGAACTCGGCCGTGCGCGGGTCGTCCGGGCTGCCGGCGCGGCCCAGCGCCAGGTCCACCACGACCCGCAGGGTGTCGTGGCGCTCCTCGGGCAGGTGGGCGCGGGCGTGCTCGGCGGCGCCCTCGACCACGCGCACCGCCTCCGGCGGGGCGGGCTCGCCGGGCACGACGTAGGCGCGGTACTGGTGGAAGGCCACCAGCAGCTCCACGACGCACTCGTGCAGGCCGCGGCGGGTGTGGTCGCGCAGGTCGACGTCGTCGTGGCAGATGCCCGAGAGCAGCTCCACCAGGCGGTGCACCTCGGCGTACAGGCCGTGCTCGACGACCTCGCGCTTGGCGTTGTCCACGACGGCCTGGAAGGTGCCGGTCTCGCCGGTCAGGGCCGTGTACTGCTCGGTCAGCGGCTCGGCGCCGGCCGGGTCCAGGAACAGCCCGCCCACGCGCTGCAGGGCGTCGTAGCCGGTGGTGCCCGCGCACGCCCAGTCCGCCGGCAGCACCTCCTCGCCCTCGAGGATCTTCTCCACCACGACCCACGCGCTGCCGTCGCCGGTGGCCCCCGAGGTGGCCTCGGCCAGCCACCGCAGGTACCCGCGCGGGTCGGCCAGGCCGTCGGGGTGGTCGATGCGCAGGCCCTGCAGGTCGCCGCGGCCGACCAGCTCCAGCAGCAGCGCGTGCGAGGCGTCGAAGACCTCGCGGTCCTCCACGCGGATCGCCGCCAGGGTGTCCACGTCGAAGAAGCGCCGGTAGTTCAGCTCCTCGTCGGCCACCCGCCAGTGCGCCAGGCGGTACCACTGGCGGTCCACCAGCTGCGCCAGCGGCAGGTCCTCGGTGTCCGGGCGCACGGGGAAGACGTGGTCGTAGTAGCGCAGCACGCGCTCCTCGCCCTGCGGCGTGGAGCGGGTGTCCAGGCTGAGCTCGCCGTCGGCGAGGACCTGGCCGATGCGCTGCCCGAGCACCGCCATGAGGATGGCGCGGTCCTGCACGGACCAGTCCACGTCGAACCAGCGCGCGTACGGCGAGCGCGGGCCCTCCTTGAGCACCGACCACAGCTGGGCGTTGTCGTGCGCCGGGGTGGGTACCGCCATGTGGTTGGGCACCACGTCGGCCACCGCCGCCAGGCCGGCCCCGCGCAGCGCGGCCACGAGCCGGTCGAAGCCGGCGCGACCGCCGGCCTCCTCGTTGAGCCGGGAGTGGTCCACCACGTCGTAGCCGTGGGTGGAGCCGGCAGCGGGCTGCAGGACCGGCGAGAGGTACGCGTGCGAGACGCCCAGGCGCTGCAGGTGCTCGGCCTGGGCCGCGGCGTCGTCGAAGGTGAACGCCGGCTGCACCTGGAAGCGGTAGGTGCTCAGCGGCACGACGGCGGGGCGGTAGGTCGGGTCGCTCACTTCTCTCCCAGGGGTCCACGGGCCAGCACGAGCACGGAGCGGGCGGCCACGGGCAGCTTCGTGCCCGGCGAGAACGCCGTCTCCTCGGTGAAGATGGTCACCACGCCGACCTGGTCGTCGGCGGTGTCCAGGCGCGGGCGCCAGTCGTCGCCGTACGCCTTCTCGGGCAGGGTGAACTCCACCGCCTCGTGCCACGGGTTGAACATGATCAGGAACGAGTCGCCCACGATGCGCTCGCCGCGGCGGTCCGGCTCGGGGATGGCCTCGCCGTTGAGGAAGACCATCAGGGAGCGGTTGGCCGCGTCGGCCCAGTCCGCGTCCTGCATCTCCGTGCCGTCGGCGCCGAACCACTCGATGTCGCCGATCTCGCTCTCCCCGCCGTGGCGGGCGTCGCCGGCGAAGAAGCGGCGGCGCTGGAACACCGGCTCGGTGCGCCGCAGCTGCACCACCCGGCGGGCGAAGCTCAGCAGCTCGCGCTGCGCGCCGGAGAGCTCCCAGTCCACCCAGGCCAGCTCGTTGTCCTGGCAGTAGACGTTGTTGTTGCCGCGCTGCGTGCGGCCGAGCTCGTCGCCGTGCAGGATCATCGGCACGCCCTGGCTCAGCAGCAGCGTCGTCAGCAGGTTGCGGTGCTGGCGCGCGCGCAGCGCGACGATCCCGGGGTCGTCCGTCGGCCCCTCCACGCCGCAGTTCCACGAGCGGTTGTGGCTCTCGCCGTCCGCGCCGCCCTCGCCGTTGGCCTGGTTGTGCTTCTCGTTGTAGGAGACGAGGTCGCGCATGGTGAAGCCGTCGTGGGCGGTGACGAAGTTGATGCTGGCGATCGGCTTGCGCCCGGAGTGCTCGTACAGGTCGGAGGAGCCGGTGATGCGGCTGGCGAACTCCGCCAGGGTGCCCTGCTCGCCGCGCCAGAAGTCGCGCACCGTGTCGCGGTAGCGCCCGTTCCACTCCGTCCACAGCGGCGGGAAGCCGCCGACCTGGTAGCCGCCGTCGCCGACGTCCCACGGCTCGGCGATGAGCTTGACCTGGGAGACGACCGGGTCCTGCTGCACGAGGTCGAAGAACGCGCTGAGGCGGTCGACCTCGTGGAACTGGCGGGCCAGGGTGGCGGCGAGGTCGAAGCGAAAGCCGTCCACGTGCATGTCCGTCACCCAGTACCGCAGCGAGTCCATGATCAGCTGCAGGACGTGCGGGGAGCGCATGAGCAGGCTGTTGCCCGTGCCGGTGGTGTCGAAGTAGTGCTTCTGGTCGCCGTCGACCAGCCGGTAGTACGCCTGGTTGTCGATGCCGCGGAAGCACAGCGTCGGGCCCATGTGGTTGCCCTCGGCGGTGTGGTTGTAGACGACGTCGAGGATGACCTCGATGTTCGCCTCGTGCAGCGCCAGCACCATCGACTTGAACTCCTGCACCTGCTGGCCGCGCTGGCCCGTGGAGGAGTACGCGTTGTGCGGGGCGAAGAAGCCGATCGTGTTGTAGCCCCAGTAGTTGGACAGGCCCTTCTCGACCAGGTGCGTGTCCTGCACGAACTGGTGCACCGGCATGAGCTCGACGGCCGTGACCCCCAGCGAGGTCAGGTGCTCGATCATCGCCGGGTGCGCCATGCCGGCGTAGGTGCCGCGGATCTCCTCGGGGATGTCCGGGTGCAGCTGGGTCAGGCCCTTGACGTGCGCCTCGTAGATCACCGACTCGTGGTACTCGTGCGCCGGGCGGCGGTCGTTGCCCCAGTCGAAGAACGGGTTGACGACCACCGAGAGCATCGTGTGCCCCAGGCTGTCGTCGGTGTTGACCACGGAGTTGTCGTCGAAGCGGTAGGAGAAGAGCGACTCGTCCCCGTCGACCTGGCCCTCCACGGCCTTGGCGTACGGGTCCAGCAGCAGCTTCTCGGGCTGGCAGCGCGCCCCGCTCTCGGGGTGGAACGGGCCGTGCACCCGGTAGCCGTAGCGCTGGCCGGGCATGACGGAGGGCAGGTAGGCGTGCCAGACGAAGCCGTCGACCTCGGGCAGGTCGATGCGCTGCTCGCGGCCGGACTCGTCGATCAGGCACAGCTCCACCCGGTCCGCGACCTCGGAGAAGAGGGCGAAGTTCGTGCCCGCCCCGTCGTAAGTGGCGCCCAGGGGGTACGGGCGTCCGGGCCAGATCTGCATCGCGGGTCCTTCCACTGCCTAGCTCGTGCACGAAGCGTGCGCGGTCGAGCGTCATCATGGCCGCTCCCGGCACCGCGCACACCCCGGCCCGCGCGCGCCAGCGCGCCTGGCCGGGCGCCGGGCCCGGCGCGGCTAGCCTGCCGCGGTGCCCGACGACCTCAGCCCCGCCGGTGCGCACCCCCGCCCG
Source organism: Kineococcus gypseus (assembly GCF_050871305.1). Lineage (NCBI taxonomy): Bacteria > Bacillati > Actinomycetota > Actinomycetes > Kineosporiales > Kineosporiaceae > Kineococcus > Kineococcus gypseus. The sequence continues at coordinate 8,142 of NZ_JBJLRD010000020.1, forward strand.
GTCCCGGTCCCGCCCCCGCCCCCGGTCGCCGTCGTGCGGGGCGCGGACCCGGCGGTGCGCCGGGCCGCGGCCGCCGCGCGCGAGGTCACCGCGCGCACCGTGGAGTCGTGCCTGCGCTTCCGGGTGACCGGCCTGGCCGCCGAGGGGGGCTTCTTCGCCCTGCTCTCGCTGCCCCCGCTGGTCTTCGGGCTGGTCGCCAGCCTGGGCCACCTGGGGCGCTGGCTGGGCGCGGCGCGCGTGGCCGGCGCCCGCGAGGAGCTGACCGACCTCGCCGCGGCGTTCTTCACCCCCGAGGTGGTCGCCCAGGTGGTGCTGCCCACCTTCGACGCGGTGACCGCCACCGGCCGCGCGGACCTGTCGCTGCTGGCCCTGGCGCTGAGCGTGTGGTCCGGCTCGCGGGCGCTGAACGTCCACGTCGACACCATCTCGATCATGTACGGCCTCGGCGGGCACCGCGGCGTCGTGCGCACCCGGCTGCTGTCGCTGTCGACGTACCTGCTGGGCCTGCTCGTGGCGGTGGTCGTCGTGCCGCTGCTGCTGGTGGGCCCCCGGCTGGTGGCGCAGTGGCTGCCGGCGCAGCTGCGGGTGCTCTCGGGGGCGTACTGGCCGCTGGTGCTGGTGCTGCCGGTGCTGTGCCTGGCGGGGCTGTACCACCTGTCCACGCCGGTGCGCGGGCGCTGGTGGCGCGCCCTGCCCGGCGCCGCGCTGGCGCTGCTGCTGTGGCTGCTGGCGTCCTCGCTGCTGCGCCGGCTGCTGGCCCTCTCCGTCGGCGGCACCCCCACGTCCGTGTACGGCCCGCTGGCCGCCCCGATCGCGGTGCTCGTGTGGTTCTACGTGCTCACCCTCGCGGTGCTGGTGGGCGCGGCGCTGAACGCGGCGGTGGACCGGCGCTGGCCCGACCCGACCTGCGCCGCGGCGCGCGGGGCCGCCCGCGCCCGGGCGCAGCAGCGGCGCCGCTGGGTGCCCTGAGGCGGCGGGGGGGCGCCCCCCCCCCCCCCCCCCCCCCCCCCCCCCCCCCCCCCCCCCCCCCCCCCCCCCCCCCCCCCCCCCCCCCCCCCCCCCCCCCCCCCCCCCCCCCCCCCCCCCCCCCCGCGCCTCAGCGGCAGGCGGGCCCGACGCAGGCCGGGCTGAGCCCGGCGCCGCGCACGCGGTTGCGCCCGCCGGTGGCGACCGGGGCGTCGATGCCGCGCCCGGCCACGCCGCGCACGTCGTTGCGCTCGACCACGGCCGCGGCGGTGCCGTAGGTGGTGTCCGGCAGGTAGCGGATGCCGTCCCCGCCCGCGTCGCGCACGCGGTTGCGGCTGATGCTGAAGCTGCCCTCGGTCTCGGCGCCCTCGACCACCACGGCGGCGCCGGAGGTGCGCGAGACGTCGTTGAGGTCGATGCGCACGTCGCGGTGCCCGTAGCCGGTCACGGCCACGCCGTGCACGGAGTCGCTGATGCGGTTGGCGGTGACGTCGACGTCGGAGCCGAGGTAGGGCAGCGAGACGCCGGCCTCGGCGCCGCTGATCGTGTTGCCGGAGATCGTGCCGCGCTCGTCGGCGTTGGACTCCACCAGCTGCACGCCGTCGCGGCCCCCGGCGCGCACCGCGTTGCCCACCACCCGCGGCGCGATGGCCAGCAGGCTCACCGCGGGGCGGTCGGTGTCGTTCTCGATGCGGTTGCCCTGCACGAGCGGGCGCACGGCGTACTGCAGCGCCAGGCTGCCGCGGATGCGCGAGGCGCGCACCGAGGCGTCGTCGACGAGGTAGCCGTCCACGAGCCCGTCCACGTCCAGGCGGCTGAGGACCAGGCGGTCGGTCTCGTACACCGCCACGTCGCCGACGACCCGCCCGCGCCGGACCGTGACGTCCGCCAGGCCCTCGCCCTCCGCGGACGGCTGCACGAGCACCGCTGGGCCCTCGCCGGCGCGCAGCAGGTGCCCGTCCAGGTCCAGGACCACCCCGCTGGCGGCCACGGTCAGCCCCGCCCCCGCGCACACCAGGTCGCCCCGCAGCGTGGTGTCCTGCGTGATCGTGTCCCCGCACCGCACCGGTGCGGGGGCCGCAGCGGCGGCCGGCGTCGCGACCAGCGCCGTCGACGCCGCCACGGCAGCGGTGAGCAGCTTGCGCACGGTTCCCCCCCCGTCGTCAGCGGCCGGGCGGTGTTCGGCCCGGCTCGCACGCACGACGGTAGCGCCGCCCCCGAGCTTGCGGAGCGTAATCGGGATATCACCGCGTGGCGTCCCCCATTCGGGCCAGCCCGCTCGCGGACGGTCACGCCCGCGCCGGGCGGGAACGCGAGCGGCCCCGCCCGGCGTTGCACCGGTGCCGGGCAGCAGCCACCCACCTGCCACCCACCTGGAGGACCCTTGGTCACCGGACGACCCGCCGGCAGCCCGGCGGCCACGCTCACGTTCGCCACCCTCAGCGCCCGGGGGGGCGCGGTCGGCGCGGACGACGCCGGCGCCGACCGCTCCGACGCCCTGCGCGAGGACCGCGCACCGCACGTGCGCTCCGCCGCCGGGGGAGCCGGCGGCACCTGACGCCCCCGGGCCGCGGGGCCGCGGGGCCGTGGGCCCCCTGGCCCGACCGGTCAGGGGCTGGCGGCCAGGAAGAGGAAGGCCGCCAGCAGCACCAGGTGCACCCCGCCCTGCAGGCGGGTGGCGCGCCCGGGCACGACGGTGAGCACCCCGACGAGCACGGTCAGCGCCAGCAGGACCAGCTGGGTGGGGCCCAGCCCCAGCAACAGGGGGCCCTCCAGCCAGATCGAGGCCACGGCGATCGCCGGGATGGTCAGCCCGATGCTGGCCATGGCCGAGCCCAGCGCGAGGTTCAGGCTGATCTGGGTGCGCCCGCGGCGGGCGGCGTTGCCGGCGGCGATCGTCTCCGGCAGCAGGACCAGCAGGGCGATCACCACGCCCACGAAGGACTGCGGCAGGCCCAGGCCGGCCACGCCCGCCTCGATCGCGGGGGACTCCACCTTCGCCAGCCCCACCACGGCCACCAGCGCCAGCAGCAGCAGGACCAGGCTGACCGCGGTCGCGCGCGCGCTCGGCGGAGCGGCGTGCTCCTCCTCCCGCAGCGCGCCGCCGTCGGGGGCCACGGGCAGGAAGAAGTCGCGGTGGCGCACCGTCTGGGTGACCACGAACATCGCGTACAGCGCCAGGGACGCCACGGCGGCGAACACCAGCTGCGCCGGGGAGAACTGCGGCCCGGGGCGGGCGGTGGTGAAGGTGGGCAGCACCAGGCTCAGCGCGGCCAGGGTGGCCACCGTCGCCAGCGCGGCCCCGGTGCCCTCGGCGTTGAAGACGGTGGTGCCGAAGCGCCGCGCGCCCAGCAGCAGCGACAGGCCCAGGACGCCGTTGCAGGTGATCATCACGGCCGCGAAGACGGTGTCGCGCGCCAGCGAGGACGCCTCCGGCCCCCCCGCGGCCATCAGGGTGACGATGAGGGCCACCTCGATGACCGTGACGGCCACCGCCAGCACCAGGGAGCCGTACGGCTCGCCCACCCGGTGCGCGACCACCTCGGCGTGGTGCACCGCCGCCAGCACCGCCCCGGCCAGGACCACCGCCACCAGGGCGACCACCGGACCGCCCGGGTAGCTGCCCCACGTCAGGGCCAGCACCACCAGGGCCGCCACGGGGGCGATCGAGGTCCACGTGAGCCACGGCGGTGTCCGGGAGCGCGAAGAGGTCATGCCCCCAGCCTCACAGAGGCCCGGCGAGCCTCAACCCCGGCGCCGCACCAGCCGATGAGAGCGACGTGCTCACTCGACTGCGCGACCTGAAGGTCGCCTCCAAGCTCTTCGCCGGTTTCGGCGTCGTCTGCCTCGTGCTCGCCGTGGTCGTGGGCCTGGGCATCAACCGCCTGGGCTCATCCCAGGCGAACCTGAAGGCGCTCTCCGGCAGCGGCGTGGCCTCCGTGCAGACCATCGGCGTCGTCAAGGAGGTCTTCTCCGGCGGGCGCATCGACCTGCTCAAGGCCGCGCTGGCGCCCGACGCCGCCGACACGCAGGACGCGCTGGCGGACATGGCGGACAGCGACGAGGCCTACGACCAGGCGTGGCAGGCCTACCTGGCCAGCTCCCCGGCGGCCCCGAAGGCCCAGCACGCCAAGGCCGAGGAGCTCATGGCGCAGTACCGCACCGCCCGCGAGGCGCTGGTCCCGCTGGCCGAGGCCAACGACACCGCCACCTTCTACGCCCAGCGCAAGGCCACCACCTCGCCCATCGTCGACGCCCTCAACGCCGAGCTGGACGCGATCAGCGCCGCCGAGCAGGACGCCGCCGCGGACACGGCCGCCGCCGGCTCGGCCGCCTACCACGAGGCCGTGGTGCTGCTGCTGGTCATCGGTGCTCTGGCGGTGGCGGTGGCGATCACGGTGGCCGTGGTCGTGGCCCGCTCCATCGCGCGTCCGTTGGCCAAGACGCTGAGCGTGGTGCAGGGCCTGGCCGGCGGGCGGCTGGATCAGCGGGTGGGCTACTCCGCCAAGGACGAGGTCGGGGCGCTGGCCGGTGCGGTGGACGCCACGATGGACACCTTGACCACCACGATGCGCCGCATCGCCGCTTCCTCGCGCTCGCTGGCCTCCTCCAGCGAGGAGCTCAGTGCGGTGGCCACGCAGCTGTCCAGCGGTGCGGTGCAGTCCGCCTCGCAGTCGCAGGTGGTCTCCGCCGCGACCGAGGAGATCTCCGCCTCGATCGGCACGGTGGCCGCCGCCGGGGACGAGATGAGCTCGGCGATCCGGGAGATCGCCACCTCCACCGCGGAGGCTTCCGGGGTGGCCGCGGCCGCGGTCTCCTCCGCCTCGGAGGCCTCCACGATCCTGGAGCGCCTGTCGGCCTCCTCCCGCGAGATCGGGGAGGTCGTCAAGCTGATCACCTCCATCGCCGAGCAGACGAACCTGCTGGCGCTGAACGCGACCATCGAGGCCGCCCGGGCCGGGGAGCTGGGCAAGGGCTTCGCGGTGGTGGCCGGGGAGGTCAAGGAGCTGGCGCAGCAGACCGCGCGGGCAACCGAGTCGATCATCACGCGGGTCAACGCCACGCAGGCCGATGCGGGGGCGGCGGCCAGCGCGATCGGGGGCATCACGGAGGTCATCTCGCGCATCGATGCGCTGCAGGCGACGATCGCGGCGGCGGTGGAGGAGCAGTCGGCGACCACCAGTGAGATGGTGCGCAACGTCAGCGAGGTCTCCACCGGCAGCCAGGAGATCGCGGTGAACATCTCCGGCATCGCCTCCGCGGCGGAGCACACCACGGCGGGTGCGAACCAGACCGCGGCGACGGCCGGGGAGGTCTCGGCGGCGGCGGCGGAGCTGAACCAGCTGGTGGGCTCCTTCACCCTGCCGCGCGGCTGACACCCGTCCCCGGCGCCGTCGCGGCACGCTCCGAGGAGCGGTGCGACGCGCCGGGGGAGGAGACGACGACACCCGGGTGAGCACCCGTCGTCGAGGGCCCCGCCGGTTCCGGCGGGGCCCTTCCTCGTGCTGCGGGTGCGGGAACGCGCAGCGGCCCGGCCCCCTGGGGGGACCGGGCCCGTGACCTGCGGTGTTACCGAGTGGGCGATACTGGGATCGAACCAGTGACCTCTTCCGTGTCAGGGAAGCGCGCTACCGCTGCGCCAATCGCCCTCGTGCGCACCGGGAGCTACCCGGTGGGCTGTGAGGTGGAGACGGGATTCGAACCCGTGTGGACGGCTTTGCAGGCCGCTGCCTAACCTCTCGGCCACTCCACCGCGAGGCTCGCGCCTGTGAGCCGGCCTCCGAGCGGACGACGGGACTCGAACCCGCGACCCTCACCTTGGCAAGGTGATGCGCTACCAACTGCGCTACGTCCGCACGTCCTCGGTTCCCCGGCCTGCCGGCCGGTTCCCCGTGACGTCGTAGACACTAGCCGACGGCTGCGGGTGGAGTCCAACCGCCCCCGCCGGGCCGTTCACCCGCCGTTCCCCTGCCGTCCGCGCCGCCGCGACGCGACGAGGCCCGCCCCCGGCGTCGGTGCCGGGTGCGGGCCTCGTGCGAGCGTCGTGCTGTCGCTGCTGGTCAGGCGGTCAACCGGGCGATCAGGTCGTCCAGGTCGAGGTGACGCGCCTCCCGCCCCGGCGGCACGAGGGCGTCGGCCCGGCGCAGGAAGCGCCGGACGTCCGCCTCGTCCGCCTCGAGCTCCGCGTTGCCGTCCGGGGAGGACAGGCGCAGCAGGACCCGGGGACGACCGTCGGGGGAGTCGGGGCACGGCCGCACCTGCACGTCGCCGTCGCCGGCGGGTGCGGTCAGCCCCTCCCTCAGCAGGTCGCGGGCGAAGACCCACTCCACGTCCGCGTCCCCGCCGCGGAAGACCGCGTGGATGGCGAACGGGTCGTCAGCCCCGTAGTGCAGGCTGGCGGGGACCGGCAGTCCCGGGCCGTTGGTGGTGCGTAGGCGCAGCGACACGTCGACGTCGACCTCGGTCTTGCGGTGCGGCAGTGCAGGCACGTCGACCTCCGTGTGCTCATGGCCGCTGACGGGCTCCAGCGACCGTGCTCGACAGTTTCCCACCATCCGCGGGCTTGAAACACCCGATCGGTGCAACTGCGACGCGGCGAGTCGCGATCGGGTTCCCGCGGGCGCCCCCGCGCGGGCCCGGGAGCGTTGCGGGCCCCTCGCGCGTTGCACCCGGAGCGGCCCCCGGGGGCGGGGTCGCGGGAGGAGGGACGGGTGCGCGTGACGGCGAGCAGCCAGGACGGCCGCGGCGGGACGGGCGGCCGGGCACCCGCGAGCGGCGGGAGCGCCCCGGCGCGGCCCTCGGACCCCCCGCGCCCGGCCGGCCTGCCCGACCCGCCGCCGGGACCGGGCGTGCCGGCCCCCGCCGCCGCCGTGCCCGCCCCCCGCCGCCACCGCGTCGAGCGCCTGCGGGCGGCGCTGCGCGCGCGGCGCGAGCGCCTGCGCGCCGACGCCCACGCCGACCGCGCCTACCGCACGGCCGTCGGGGTCGTCGGCACGGGCGTCGTCCTGCTCGGGCTGGCCCTGGTGCCGCTGCCCGGCCCCGGCTGGCTCGTGGTCTTCCTGGGCCTGGCCGTGCTCGGCACGGAGTTCGCCACCGCCCGCCGGCTGCACCGCTTCGCCCGCCGCCAGGTGCACCGCTGGAGCACGTGGCTGGCGCGCCGCTCCTGGCGCACCCGCGTGGCCCTGGGCAGCGGCACCGCCGCGGCCGTCGGGGCCCTGGCGTGGGGCTACCTGGCCTGGCAGGGCGTGCCCGCCTGGAGCCCGGAGGTCGTCACCGCCCAGCTGACCCGCCTGCCCGGCCTCTGAGCGCGCCGGCGACCGCACCGGTGCGCGCCGGGCGCGCGGTCGGGGGTGGTCGCGAGCCCCCTCGCGGACGCGCTATGGTTCTCCCACCGGTCGCGGTCAGCGGTCGCACCGGGGCGATTAGCTCAGCGGGAGAGCACCTCGTTCACACCGAGGGGGTCACTGGTTCGATCCCAGTATCGCCCACCCAGTCCCACCGGGAGCGCAGCGTGCAGAGCCTCGAGGTCGTCCACGACCCCGGGGCTCTCGTCGTCTCCGAGCTCGCGCTCTTCCCCGTCAAGTCCGTCGCCGGCCTGCGCCCGGCGCGCGTCGACGTCGGCCCGCAGGGCCTGGCCGGCGACCGCGGCTTCGTCCTGGCGCCCGTCGGCGGCGAGGCGCTGACCGCGAAGACCGCTCCGCGCCTGCGCGAGCTGGAGCTGTCCGGCAGCGCCGGCGCCCCGCTGGTGCGCGCACCCGGCGCCGAGCCCGGGGACCTGGCGGCGGTCGCCCGCCACCTGGGCCTGGACGCGCCGCTGGAGCTGCGCGCGGCCCCCGGGGGAGCCCGGCAGGTGGCCGCCGTGCACGTGGTGACCACCCTCGAGCGCGACGAGCCCGGCGCCGGGGACGCCTCGCGCGCCAACCTCGTGCTGGCCCCGGCCGCCGGGGCCCACCCGCCCGCGGCCCTGCCCGAGGGCGCGGTGCTGGAGGTCGGTGGGGTGCTGCTGCGGCTGGGCCGCCCCCCGCGGCACTGCGCCGGCTCCTTCGCCGAGGTGCTGCGCGCCGGGGCGGTGCGCACCGGCGACGCGGCGCGCCTGCGGGCGCGCCCGGGCGGTGCGCCCGGCTCGCCCGGCTAGAGTCGCGGGCGCGGGACCCCCCCCCGCGCCCCGCCCGACCCACCCCTCCCGGAGGCACGCAGTGTCCGCCCAGCTCACCGTCACCCGTTCCGGCGCCGGGGCGCCCGCGACGACGGTGCAGGTGGCGCCGGGGACCACGGCCGCCGAGCTGTTCGCCGAGGAGCGCGACGTCGTCGTCGCCCGCGTCAACGGCGAGCTGCGCGACCTGGCGCACCCGCTGGCCGACGGCGACGAGGTCGAGGGCGTGCTGATCTCCTCCGAGGACGGCCTGGCCGTGCTGCGCCACTCCGCCGCCCACGTGGTGGCCCAGGCCGTGCAGCAGCACTTCCCCGACGCCAGGCTGGGCATCGGCCCGCCGATCCGCGACGGCTTCTACTACGACTTCGACGTCGAGCGCCCCTTCACCCCCGAGGACCTCAAGACCCTCGAGAAGAGCGTGCAGCGCATCGTCAAGGAGGGCCAGCGCTTCGTGCGCCGCGTCGTCACCGACGACGAGGCCCGCGAGGAGCTGGCCGGCGAGCCGTACAAGCTGGAGCTGATCGGGCTGAAGTCCAGCGCCGGCGACGCCTCCGACGCCGCCGAGGGCGCCGGCGTGGAGGTGGGCGCCGGCGAGCTGACGATCTACGACAACGTGCGCCGCGACGGCACCGTGGCGTGGAAGGACCTGTGCCGCGGGCCGCACCTGCCCAGCACCCGCCTGGTCGGCAACGGCTTCAGCCTGCTGCGCTCGGCGGCGGCGTACTGGCGCGGCAGCGAGAAGAACCCGCAGCTGCAGCGCGTCTACGGCACCGCGTGGGCCTCGAAGGAGGACCTCAAGGCCTACCAGGAGCGCCTGGCCGAGGCCGAGCGGCGCGACCACCGCCGCCTTGGCGCCGAGCTGGACCTCTTCTCCTTCCCCGACGAGATCGGCTCCGGCCTGGTCGTCTTCCACCCCAAGGGCGGGGTGGTCAAGCGGGTCATGGAGGACTACGTGCGCCGGCGCCACGTGGAGGAGGGCTTCGACTACGTCGGCACCCCGCACATCGCCAAGGGCGGGCTGTTCGAGACCTCCGGGCACCTGCCCTACTACGAGGACACGATGTTCCCGGCGATGGAGCTGGAGAACAGCAAGTACTACCTCAAGGCCATGAACTGCCCCATGCACAACCTGATCTTCCGCTCGCGGGGGCGGTCCTACCGCGAGCTGCCGCTGCGGTTCTTCGAGTTCGGGTCGGTCTACCGCTACGAGAAGAGCGGCGTGGTGCACGGGCTGACCCGCGTGCGCGGGCTGACCCAGGACGACTCGCACAGCTACGTCACCCCCGAGCAGGCCCCCGGCGAGATCAAACACCTGCTCGACTTCGTCCTCGGGCTGCTGCGCGACTTCGGCCTGGACGACTACTACTTGGAGCTGTCGACCCGCGGGGACTCGGAGAAGTTCATCGGATCCGACGAGGAGTGGGAGAAGGCCACCGCGGTCCTGGAGACCGCCGCCCGCGAGACGGGTCTGGAGCTGGTCGCCGACCCCGGCGGCGCCGCGTTCTACGGCCCGAAGATCTCCGTGCAGGCCAAGGACGCCATCGGCCGCACGTGGCAGATGTCGACCATCCAGTACGACTTCAACCAGCCCGCGCGCTTCGGCCTGGAGTACACCGCCGCCGACGGCTCCAAGCAGCAGCCCGTGATGATCCACTCGGCGAAGTTCGGCTCCCTGGAGCGCTTCTTCGGCGTGCTCACCGAGCACTACGCCGGCGCGTTCCCGCCCTGGCTGGCCCCCGTGCAGGTCGTCGGCGTCCCCGTCGCCGACGCCCACGTGGACCACCTGCGCGAGGTGGCCGCGCAGCTGCGCTCGCGCGGCGTGCGGGTGGAGGTCGACGCCTCCGACGACCGCATGCCCAAGAAGATCCGCACCTGGACCAAGCAGAAGGTGCCCTTCCTGCTCATCGCCGGCGCCGAGGACGTCGAGGCCGGGGCGGTCTCCTTCCGCTACCGCGACGGCAGCCAGGAGAACGGCGTGCCCGTCGCCGACGCGGTGGCGAAGGTCGTCGACGCGGTCGAGCGGCGCGTGCAGGTCTGATGGCCGGCGTGGACGAGCCCGTCGCCGCCGAGCCGTCGGCCGCCTTCCCGGGCGACCCCGACGGCTTCGAGCGGCTGTGGACCCCGCACCGCATGGCGTACGTCAAGGGCGAGCACAAGCCCGTCGACCCGCACGACGCCGGGCAGTGCCCCTTCTGCCGGGCGCCGGGGCGCACCGACGAGGACGGTCTGGTGGTGCACCGCGGCGAGCGCGTGTTCGTCGTGATGAACCTCTTCCCGTACAACCCCGGCCACCTGCTGGTGTGCCCCTACCGCCACGTCTCCTCCTACGTCGACCTCGACGCCGCGGAGCTCGTGGAGTTCACCGCCCTGACCCGGGCCGCGGTGCTCACCCTGCGCGCCGCCTCCGGCCCCGCCGGGTTCAACATCGGCATGAACCAGGGCGACGTCGCCGGCGCCGGCATCGCCGCCCACCTGCACCAGCACGTGGTGCCCCGCTGGGCCGGCGACTCCAACTTCCTGCCGGTGGTCGCGCGCACCAAGGCGTTGCCGGAGCTGCTGGAGGACACCCGCCGCCGCCTGGCCGCGGCGTGGACGAGCACCGACCCGTCCGACCCGGCCGGCCCGGCCGGCGCGGGGGGCTGAGCCGTGCTCGGCCGCAACGCGCGCGCCCTGTCCGCGAGGGTCTTCACGCCCCCGGCGCGCCTGCTGCTGCGCCTGGGCGTCGGCCCGGACGCGGTGACCGTCGCCGGCACCGCCGGCGTCGTCGTCAGCGCCCTGACGCTCTTCCCGACGGGCCACCTGCTGTGGGGCTCGCTGGCGGTGGCCTTCTTCGTGCTCTCCGACACCGTCGACGGGATCATGGCCCGCACCCTGGGCCGCTCCGGGCGCTGGGGCGCCTACCTGGACTCCACCATGGACCGCTTCGGCGACGGCGCGGTCTTCGGCGGGCTCGTGGTGTGGGCCGCCCGCGGCGGCGACTCCCCGCTCACCGCCGCGCTGGCCCTGCTGTGCCTGGTGCTGGGCAGCGTCGTGCCCTACGCCAAGGCCCGCGCCGAGGGCCTGGGCTTCACCGCGGACGTGGGCCTGGCCGAGCGCTCCGACCGCCTGGTGGCCGCCCTGGTCGGCGCCTTCCTCGTCGGGCTCGGGGCGCCGGTGGCCGTCCTGACGGTCGTGCTGGCGCTGCTGGCCGTCGCCAGCCTGGTCACCGTCGTGCAGCGCATGGCCACCGTGCGCCGCCAGGCGCTGGCCGGCGCCACCAGCGCTCCGGGCGCGTGAGCGGCCCGCGCGAGCGGCTGACCACCGGCGCCCTGCGGCTGGGCCGCCACCTCGCCCCGGCCGTGCCCGAGCCGCTGGCCCTGGCCCTGGCCGAGCGCGCCGCCGACCGCGTCCACGCCCGCGGCGGCCCGCGCGTGGAGCAGCTGCGCGCCAACCTGCGCCTGGCCCGCCCCGGTGCGCCGCCGCAGGAGCTCGACGCCCTGGTCCGCGAGGGCCTGCGCTCCTACGCCCGCTACTGGTGCGACCTGCTGCGGCTGCCCGGCTGGTCGCGCCAGCGCACCGTGGGCAGCGTGCGGGAGGTGGGCGCGCAGCCGCTGCGCGAGGTGCTGCGCTCCGGGCGCGGGGCGGTGGGCTTCCTGGGGCACCTGGGCAACTGGGACCACGCCGCGGCGTGGTCCGCCGTGGAGCTGGCCCCCGTGGTCACCGTGGCCGAGCGGCTGCGCCCCGAGGCGCTCTTCGACGACTTCGTCGCCCTGCGCCGCCGCCTGGGCACCGAGGTGCTGCCCCTGGGCGACCCCGCGACCTTCCCGGCCCTGGTGCGCCGCGCCCGCGACGGCGCCTTCGTGCCGCTGCTGGCCGACCGCGACCTGTCCGGCAGCGGCGTGCCGGTGGACCTCCTGGGCCGGCGGGTGCGCGTGGCCGCCGGGCCCGCGCTGCTGTCCCTGCTCTCCGGGGCGCCGCTGTTCCCGCTGGCGTGCTGGTACGACGGCCCGGCCCGGCGCCCGCGCACGCTCGTGGTGGAGGTCGGCGCGCAGGTGCACCCCCCGCCCGCCGACCCGGCGCTGGGCGCGCGCGAGCAGCGCGCCGCCGCGGTGGCCGCCATGACGCAGCAGTGCGCCGACGCCCTGTCCGCCGCGGTGCGCGCCCACCCGCAGGACTGGCACGTGCTCCAGCCGCTCGCGGAGGCGAGCGCGGGCGAGGGCGCGGGCACGGGCGCGGACCCCGCCGCCGGGGGGGCCGGGGCGTGAGGGTCGGCCTGGTGTGCCCGTACTCCTTCGACGTGCCCGGCGGCGTGCAGTTCCACGTGCGCGACCTCGCCGAGCACCTGCTGGGCCTGGGCCACTCCGTGCGGGTGCTGGCCCCCGCCGACGACCCGGCCACCCTGCCGCCGTTCGCCGACGCCGCCGGCGGGGTGGTCGCCGTGCCCTACAACGGCTCCGTGGCGCGGCTGTCCTTCGGCCCGCTGACGGCCGCGCGGGTGCGCCGCTGGCTGGCCGAGGGCGGCTTCGACGTCCTGCACGTGCACGAGCCGCTCTCGCCGAGCACCTCGCTGCTGGCGCTGTGGGCCGCCCAGCGCCCCGTGGTGGCCACCTTCCACAGCGCCAACCTGCGCTCGCGGGCGATGCAGGCCGCCTCCCCGCTGCTGCGCCCGAGCCTGGAGAAGATCGCCGCGAGCATCGCCGTCAGCGAGGACGCGCGGCGCACCGTCGTCGAGCACGTCGGCGGCGACGCCGTGGTGGTGCCCAACGGCGTCTTCACCGAGCGCTTCGCCCGCGCCGCGCGCCGCGCCGAGTGGTCCGGCACCCCCGAGCGCCCCGTCGTGGCGTTCGTCGGCCGCCTCGACGAGCCCCGCAAGGGCCTGGGGGTGCTGTGCGAGGCGGTGCCCCTGGTGCGCGCGGCGCTGCCGGGCGCGCGCTTCCTCGTCGCCGGCCGCGGCGACGTCGAGGCGGCCCGCGCCGCGCTGCCGGACCCCGGTGCGGTGGAGTTCCTCGGCGCCGTCGACGACGACGACAAGCGCTCGCTGCTGGCCTCGGCCGACGTCTACCTCGCCCCGCACACCGGCGGGGAGAGCTTCGGCATCGTGCTGGTGGAGGCCATGGCCGCCGGCGCCGCGGTCGTCGCCAGCGACCTGGGCGCCTTCCGCCGCGTCCTGGACGACGGCGCCCACGGGCGGCTGTTCCCCACCGGCGACGCGGCCGCGGCGGCCGGCGCCGTCGTGGCGCTGCTGCGCGACCCGGCCGCGCGCGAGCGCCTGGCGCGCGCCGGGCGCCGCGCGGCGCAGCGCTACGACTGGTCCGTGGTGGCCGCCGACGTCCTCGCCGTCTACGAGACCGTGCGCGCGGGGGAGGAGGCGCACCGCCCGGGCGAGCAGCGGCGCCCGCCGCGGTGACGGCGCTGGCGTGGGCGCTGACGGCGCTGCTGGCCCTGTGCCTGCTGGCCTGGTACCTCTCCGGCACGGCCCAGCGCCTGGACCGCCTGCACCGGCGGGTGGAGACCAGCCGCGCGGCGCTCGAGGCGGAGCTGACCCGCCGCGCCTCCGCGGCGCTGGAGCTGGCCACCTCCGGACGCCTGGACCCGGCGGCCTCGCTCGTGCTGGCCGACGCGGCCACCGCCGCCCTGGACGCCCCGCGCACCCCGGCGGCGCTGCGCGACGCCACCGACGCCGACGACTCCGCGCGCTGGCGCGCCGAGAGCGACCTGACCCGCGCCCTGGCCGCCGCGCTGCCCGGGCCGGCGGGCGGCGCGGACGGCGACCCGGGCGTGGCGCGGGTGCGCGACACCGCCCGCCGCGTCGGGCTGGCGCGCCGCTTCCACAACGACGCCGTCGTGCAGGCGCGCCGGCTGCGGGTCCGGCGCCGCGTGCGCTGGGCGCGCCTGGCCGGGCACGCCCGGCTGCCCGAGACGGCCGACTTCGAGGACGGCACCGACGACGGGACGCCGGGCGGGGGCGTCCGTCCCGCCTCGTAGGATGGACCCGGCATCCCCGGGGGTCCCCGGGCACACCCGACCCGAAGAGGCGCGAGGCGCGACGACCGTGAGCATCGAGCAGACCACCCCCAGCGCAGGGCACAGCACGCCGCAGGCGGAGGGCGTCGCCGGCACCGGTCCGGCCGTCGGCACCGACCGCGTCAAGCGCGGCATGGCCGAGATGCTCAAGGGCGGCGTGATCATGGACGTGGTCACCGCCGAGCAGGCGCGCATCGCCGCCGACGCCGGCGCCGTGGCCGTCATGGCGCTCGAGCGCGTGCCCGCCGACATCCGCGCCGAGGGCGGCGTCTCGCGCATGAGCGACCCCGACATGATCGAGTCGATCATCGAGGCCGTCTCGATCCCCGTCATGGCCAAGGCGCGCATCGGCCACTTCGTCGAGGCGCGGGTGCTGCAGTCGCTGGGCGTGGACTACGTCGACGAGTCCGAGGTCCTCACCCCGGCCGACTACGCCCACCACATCGACAAGCACGCCTTCACCGTGCCGTTCGTGTGCGGGGCCACGAACCTCGGCGAGGCGCTGCGCCGCATCACCGAGGGCGCGGCCATGATCCGCTCCAAGGGCGAGGCCGGCACGGGCGACGTCTCCAACGCCGTGACGCACATGCGCACCATCCGCGCCGAGATCAACCGGCTGCGCTCCATGGCCCCCGACGAGCTCTACGTCGCCGCCAAGGAGATGGCCGCGCCCTACGAGCTGGTGCGCGAGGTCGCCGAGCGCGGCGCGCTGCCCGTGGTGCTCTTCACCGCCGGCGGCATCGCCACCCCCGCCGACGCGGCGATGATGATGCAGCTGGGCGCCGACGGCGTCTTCGTCGGCTCGGGCATCTTCAAGTCCGGCGACCCGGCCCGCCGCGCCGAGGCGATCGTGAAGGCCACCACGTTCCACGACGACCCCGACATGGTCGCCAAGGTCTCCCGCGGCCTGGGCGAGGCCATGGTGGGCCTGAACGTCGAGGCCATCCCGGAGCCGCACCGCCTGGCCCAGCGCGGCTGGTGACCCGCTGAGCACCCCGGGCGCGGCGGGGGCCGCGGACCCGCTCGGCCCGGAGTGGGCCACGGCGCCCGACGGCACCCGCACCCGCAGCGCCGCCCGCGTCGTCGTCCTCGACGGCGCGGGCCGGGTGCTGCTCGTGCGCGGCACCGACCCCACCGCGCCCGGTGCCTCGTGGTGGTTCACCGTCGGCGGCGGGCGCGCGCCGGGGGAGCCGGCCCGCGAGGCCGCCGCGCGCGAGCTGCGCGAGGAGACCGGCCTGCTCGTCGCGCCGGGCGAGCTCGCCGGGCCGGTGTGGGAGCGCACCGCCGACTTCCCCTACCTGGGGCAGCCGTGCCGCCAGCACGAGGAGTTCTTCGTGCTGCGCCTGGGCGCCGGCGCCGAGCTGTCGCGGGCGGGCTGGACGGCCCTGGAGGTCGCCACGATCACGGACGTGCGCTGGTGGTCGGTGCAGGAGCTGCGCACCACCGTGGACACCGTCTACCCCGCGGGCCTGGCCGAGCTGCTGGCCGAGCTGCTGGCGGACCCGCCGGCCGGGCCGCCCGCCGGCGGGCCCCGCGCGATCGGCTGACGCGCCGGCGCCTACCCTCCCCGGGTGAGCAGCGAGACCCCCACCGTCGGCGTGCTGGCCCTGCAGGGCGACGTGCGCGAGCACCTGGCCGCCCTGACCTCCGGCGGGGCGCGCGCGGTGCCGGTGCGCCGCGAGCGCGAGCTGGACGACGTCGACGGCCTGGTGCTGCCCGGCGGGGAGTCCACCACCATCGACCGCCTGCTGCGCACCTTCGAGCTGCGCGAGCCGCTGCGCGAGCGCATCGCGCAGGGCCTGCCGGTCTACGGCTCGTGCGCGGGCATGATCCTGCTGGCCGACCGCGTCCTCGACGGCGCCCCCGACCAGCGCACGCTGGGCGGCCTGGACATCACGGTGCGCCGCAACGCCTTCGGCCGGCAGGTGGTCAGCTGGGAGGAGGACCTGCCCGTCGAGGGCGTCACCGGCGACGGCGCCCGCGTGCGGGCGGTCTTCATCCGCGCCCCGTGGGTGGAGGAGGCCGGCGAGGACGTGCGCGTGCTCGCCCGGGTGGGCTCGGGCCCGGCCGCGGGTAGGATCGTCGCCGTGCGTTCCGGCGACCTGCTGGCGACGTCGTTCCACCCGGAGATCACCGGGGACGACCGGGTGCACCGCTACTTCGTGGAGCTCGTGCGCCAGCGGCTCCGCGGGCGGGAGCACGAGGAGCGGCGGGTCTGAGGTCCCCCGGCGGCCCACGGGACGGTTGACGAGGCAGCGAGCGAACGGCGGAGGGAACACCATGTCCGGCCACTCCAAGTGGGCGACGACCAAGCACAAGAAGGCCGTCGTCGACGCCAAGCGCGCCAAGAGCTTCGCTCGGCTGATCAAGAACATCGAGGTGGCCGCCCGCACCGGCGGCGGCGACCCGGCCGGCAACCCCACGCTCTACGACGCCATCCAGAAGGCGAAGAAGACCTCGGTGCCGGCCGACAACATCGAGCGCGCCGTCAAGCGCGGCTCGGGCGCGGAGGCCGGCGGGGCCGACTGGCAGACCATCACGTACGAGGGCTACGGCCCCAACGGCGTGGCGATGCTCGTCGAGTGCCTCACCGACAACAAGAACCGCGCGGCCATGGAGGTCCGCACGGCCATGACGCGCAACGGCGGCTCCATGGCCGACCCGGGCAGCGTGGCGTACATGTTCAGCCGCAAGGGCGTCGTCGTCATCGGCAAGGAGGGCACCTCGCTGACCGAGGACGACGTGCTCACCGCCGTCCTCGAGGCCGGCGCGGAGGAGGTCACCGACCAGGGCGACACCTTCGAGGTCGTCTGCGAGGCCACCGACCTCGTCGCCGTGCGCGAGGCGCTGCAGGCCGCGGGCATCGACTACGACTCCGCCGAGGCCAGCTTCGTGCCCAGCGTGCAGGTGCCGCTGGACGCCGAGGGCGCCGCGAAGGTGTTCCGGCTGATCGACGCCCTCGACGACTGCGACGACGTGCAGAACGTCTTCGCCAACTACGACGTCTCCGACGACGTGATGGCGGCCCTCGAGGACGCCTGAGCCCGGCCCGTCCGCACGGCCCCGGTCCCGCCGCGTGCGAGGCTGGGGCCGTGCGCGTCCTGGCAGTCGACCCCGGCCTGACCCGCTGCGGCCTGGGGGTGGTCGAGAGCACCGGCGCGCCCGCCGCGGCCGGCCGGCGGGTGCGCATGGTCGCCGTCGGCGTGGTGCGCACCCCGGCCGCCGACCCGGTGCCGCAGCGGCTGCTGGCGGTGGCCGAGGGGCTGGAGGCCTGGCTCGACGAGCACGCCCCCGACGTGGTGGCCGTCGAGCGCGTCTTCGCCCAGGCCAACGTGCGCTCGGTGATGGGCACCGCCCAGGCGGCGGGCCTGGTGCTCGTGGCGGCCGCCCGGCGCGGGCTGCCGGTGGCGATGCACACCCCCAGCGAGGTCAAGGCCGCCGTGACCGGCTCCGGGCGCGCCGACAAGGAGCAGGTCACCGCCATGGTCACCCGCATCCTCGGCCTGGACGCGCCGCCGAAGCCGGCCGACGCCGCCGACGCGCTGGCGCTGGCGCTGTGCCACCTGTGGCGCGGGGCGGGCACCACGCGGCTGGAGGCCGCCGCCCACGCGGCCCTGGTCACCGGCCGGCGCAACGGCTACGCCGAGGCCGTGGCCGCCGCGCGCCGCCCGGTGGGCCGCCCGCGCTGAGGCGAGCGGCCCGCCGGGGCCGCTCGCGCCTCAGCCGCGCCGGCGCGGCAGCGTCGCGACGAGCGTGAGCAGCACGGCCGCGACGTCCTCGGCCAGCGCGCCCCGCAGGTCCGGCGCGCGCCGGCCCGCCCACGCGCGCCAGGACGCCCCGGCGTAGGAGCCGGCCAGCGCCCCGGCCGCCCCGGCCAGCGCCGGCAGCGCCCGGCGGGCGTGCTGGCGCCGCGCCAGCGCCGCCCCGCCCAGCAGCCCGGAGGCCACCCGCCCCGACAGCGCGCCGGTGCCCAGCCGGCTGGGCGTCGAGGGCAGCTTGTCGGCCACCACCTCCCCGGCCAGCGCCAGCGCGCTGAGCGCCGCGGCGGGCCTGCCGCCGCGCAGCGCCCCGGGACCGCTGGAGAGCAGGACCGGCCCCGCCAGGCCCAGCGTGCTGCGCCCGCCGGCGGCCACGCCCAGCAGCGCGCTGCGCAGCACCAGGCCCGCCGGCGCGCGCGAGGGGCGCTCGGGGCGGGTGCGACGGGTGGGACGGCCCGGCGCGCGACCGCCCAGGGAGGGCAGGTCCAGCACCGCCGGGTGCGCCGGCGCGACGGGCCGGTCCAGGGCCCGCAGCGCCGCGTGGGTGGTCAGCCCGTAGGCCAGGTGCGGCACGGCGTCGGAGACCCAGTCCGCGCTCGTCCAGCGGCGCAGGTCGGTCACGCCCAGCGCGTGGGCGGGCAGGTCGGTGGCGGCCATCGCCAGCGCCGCGGTGACCACCCCGCCCAGCCCGGCCGGCAGGCGCAGCCCGGCGGAGCGGCCCAGCCCCAGCACCTTCCCCACCCCGACGCCGACGGCGTAGCCGGACAGCGCGCCCAGCGCGGTGGTCCGGTGCGCCAGCTCGGCCCCGCGCCCGCCGATCGGGCGGCCCAGGCGCTCGGCCAGCGCGGTGACGGTCTGCTCGGGCACCGTGCTGGGGGCCCGGCCCCGCCAGGCCATGTCCCCGTACGTGACGGCGTTGAGCACGGTGGTGCCGGCGGCGCCGGCGACGGCACCGGCGAGGGCGGCGGGGATCGGGCGGCGGCTCAGGCGCGTCTGTCGGCTCACCGCGCCACTGTGCGACCGCGCCGGGCCGTCGGCCACCCGGCGGTGGCCCGGCCCGGCGCAGCGCGGCTCAGCGCAGGTGCTCGCGCAGGAAGGCGGTGGTGCGGCTCCAGGCCAGCTCGGCGGACTCGGGCCGGTAGTTGGGCCGCTCGTCGTTGTAGAAGGCGTGCGGGGCCGGGTAGACCTGGAAGCCCGCCTCGACGCCGGACTGCTCGCGGATGCGCTGCTCCGTGGCGCGCACGCCCTCCAGCGGCACGGAGGTGTCCTCCTCGCCGAAGTGGCCCAGCACCGCCGCGCGCAGGCCGGAGTAGTCGGTGTCCGGGCCCGGCACGCCGTACCACGGCACGGCCGCGCCGATGCGCTCGCCCTGCTGGGCGGCCAGCGTGAGCACGAAGGCCCCGCCCATGCAGAAGCCGACCGCGCCGACGGTCGAGGAGGTCGTCTCCGGGCGCTGCAGCAGGTACGTCACCGCCCCGGCGAGGTCCTGCACGGCGCGCTCGACGGGCATCTCGGACATGAAGCGCGCCGCCTCCTCGCCGTCGTGGGTGGTGCGCCCGCCGTACAGGTCCGGGGCCAGGGCGACGAAGCCCTCGGCGGCGAAGCGGTCGACGATGGCGACGACGTGGTCGGTCAGGCCCCACCACTCCTGGATGACGACGACGCCCGGGCCGCTGCCGGACTCCGGCACGCGCAGGTAGCCGTGGCCGTGACCGCTCTCGGTCGCGGAGTCGAAGGTGACGTTCTGGCGCGGGTTCTGGTGCTCCTCGTGGCTCACGCCCCCGATCGTGCCGTGCCCGCCCGGTGCGCGCGTCCCCGGGGGGCGGCGCGGCGCGCCGCGCTGTCGGGCCGGCTCGTTAACCTCGGCTCGTACACGTGTTCGCGCGGGGGAGGCCCCGCGCCGGGGTGGAGGTCGTGTGATCGCGTCGGTGCGCGGGCGGGTGCTCGCGGTGCGGCTGGACTCCGCGGTGCTGGAGGTCGGCGGGGTGGGCCTGCTCGTTCAGGCGGCGCCCGCAACGCTGGCGGGCCTGCGGGTCGGCGAGGAGGGCGAGCTGGCCACCAGCCTGGTGGTGCGCGAGGACTCCCTGACGCTCTTCGGCTTCGCCGACGCCGACGAGCGCGAGGTCTTCGAGGTGCTGCAGACCGTCTCCGGCGTCGGCCCGCGCCTGGCCCTGGCGGTGCTGGCGGTGCATCGCCCCGACGGGCTGCGCGCGGCCGTGGCCGCCGAGGACCACGCCGCGCTCGTGCGGGTGCCGGGCATCGGCAAGAAGGGCGCCCAGCGCCTGTGCCTGGAGCTGGGCGACCGCCTGGGCCCGCCCGGCGGCGCGCCCGCGCCGGGGGCCCCCGCGCCCGTCGACGCCGGCGACGCGCGGCGCCAGCAGGTCGTCGACGCCCTGGCCGGGCTGGGCTACCCGCTCAAGCAGGCCGGCGAGGCCGTGGACGTCGTCGCCCCCGGCGAGGACGGCGTGAGCGACGTGCCCGCCGCGCTGCGGGCGGCGCTGCGCCACCTGTCGGGGCGCTGAGGTGGGCACCAGGACACCGAGGGAGGACGAGGTGGGCGAGCGGATCGTCACGGCGGGTGCCGACGACGGCGAGCGGGCCGCGGAGTCGGCGCTGCGCCCGCACGGGCTGGACGAGTTCGTGGGGCAGAAGGTGGTGCGCGAGCAGCTCTCCCTCGTGCTGGACGCCGCCAAGGCGCGCGGCGGCGTCAGCGACCACGTGCTCTTCTCGGGCCCGCCGGGCCTGGGCAAGACGACCCTGGCGATGATCGTGGCCTCGGAGATGGGTGCGCCGCTGCGCCAGTCCAGCGGCCCGGCCATCCAGCACGCCGGCGACCTCGCGGCCGTGTTGAGCTCCCTGGACGAGGGCGAGGTGCTCTTCCTCGACGAGATCCACCGCATGGCCCGGCCGGCGGAGGAGATGCTCTACATGGCGATGGAGGACTTCCGCGTCGACGTCGTCGTGGGCAAGGGGCCCGGCGCCACCGCCATCCCGCTGGAGCTGCCGCGCTTCACGCTCGTGGGCGCCACCACCCGCGCCGGCCTGCTGCCGGCGCCGCTGCGCGACCGCTTCGGCTTCACCGGCTACCTGGACTTCTACAGCCCCGAGGAGCTCGTGCAGGTGCTGCGCCGCTCCGCGGCGCTGCTGGACGTGCAGCTGACCGCCGAGGGCGCCGCCGAGATCGGCCGCCGCTCGCGCGGCACCCCGCGCATCGCCAACCGGCTGCTGCGCCGGGTGCGCGACTGGGCGCAGGTGCGCGGCTCGGGCCTGGTCGACCGCCGCGCCGCCCGGGCGGCGCTGGAGGTGTACGAGGTCGACGAGCGCGGCCTGGACCGCCTGGACCGCGCGGTGCTCGACGCCCTGTGCCGGCGCTTCGGCGGCGGCCCGGTGGGCCTGTCGACGCTGGCGGTCGTGGTGGGCGAGGAGGCCGAGACCGTCGAGACGGTCGCCGAGCCCTTCCTGGTGCGCGAGGGGCTGCTGGGGCGCACCCCGCGTGGGCGGGTGGCCCTGCCGGAGACGTGGGCGCACCTGGGCCTGACCCCGCCGCGCGGGGCGGCCTGGCAGCTGCCGCTGGAGGAGGGCGCGGACGCGGACGGGGTCGGCGGGCAGGGGTCGGCGGGCACCGGCGCGGGCTGAGGCGCGCCGCCGCGCGCCACCGCGCGGTGGTGCGTGCACCGCGCGTCGGCGTCCGGGGCCGTCCGGGTGAGCCGTCTACACTGCGCGGGCGGGTCGAGCGACCGGCACCCGCCGGGCGAGGACCCCCCGGCGGGCGCCCGGGGAGCGGCCCGCCGCGCCGGCACCGGGTCGGCGCGGGCACCGGTGAGCAGTCGGACCCCCGGTGCGGAGAGGGATGTCGTGGGTGGTGGCGGCGGTAGCCAGCTGATCTTCCTGGTGCTGATGATCGCCTTGCTGGTCTTCATGTTCAGCCGCACGCGCAAGCAGCAGCGCGCGCAGCTGGAGATGCAGGCCGGCGTCGGCCCGGGTGCGGAGGTCATGACGACCTCGGGCACCTACGGCACGGTCGTGGAGGTCGAGGGCGACGTGGTCACCCTGGAGATCGCCCCCGGTGTGCGCACCCGCTGGGCGCGCAGGGCCGTCGCGCGCGTGGTGACGCCCTTCGCGGCGCCGCTGGAGCCGGCGCCCGGCGCCACGGCCGCCGGCGCGACCGGCGGCCTGGACCTGAGCAAGCCCTCGGCCGAGGGTGACGACCCGGCGAACGGCGGTGCGCAGCGCCCCTGACGCCTCCCCGCTGCTGCCCGCACCCTCCGTGGTGACGGCGAGGGCAGCACCCGTCCACGAAGAGTGACAAGCTTGCGTTGGCCGGACGACGACCGTCGTCGGGTGAGCGCCGTCCCGAGGTACCCAGTGTCCAACGACAGGCCCCCGCGCGTGCGCCGAGGCGCACCCCTCCGCCGACCCCGCCCCGGCCGCACCCTGGTGCTGCTGGTCCTGCTGACCGCGCTGGTCTTCGGCGCCGTCGGCGCCGGCTCGATCTGGGGCTCCGCGCGCTGGGCCCCCGGCCTGGCCCTCGACCTCGAGGGCGGCACCCAGGTGGTGCTGACCCCGCGCGCCGTCGACGGCGGCGAGGTCGACGCCGAGCAGGTGCAGCGCGCCGCCAACATCATCCGCCAGCGCGTCGACGCCACGGGGCTGTCGGAGTCGCAGGTGCAGGTGCAGGGCGGGCAGAACATCTCCGTGTCCATCCCCGGGCAGGCATCGCGCGAGCAGCTGGACCTCATCGCGCAGTCGGCGCAGCTGCGCATGCGCGTGGTGCTCTACGCCGAGCCGGTGGCGCCCCCCGGCGCCCCCGCTCCCACCGCCGAGCCGGAGCCCACCGACGGCGCCACGCCGCCGGCGGACGGCGCGAGCCCGGCGCCCACGGACGGTGCGAGCCCGTCGCCGAGCGAGGGGGCCACCGCGCCGCCCGAGCAGGGCGCCACCCCGCCGCCGGCCGACGCCCCCGCGCCCGAGCCGACGCAGAGCGCCGACGGCGCCGCGGCGCCGGCCGCGCTGCAGCAGGCCGCTCCCGCGCCCACCGACCCCGCCGCCAGCGCGCCCGCGGACCCCGCCGCCACCGCGCCGCCGGCGGAGCCGGCCGCCCCGCCCGCCCCGCCGGCGACCCCGCCGACGCTGCTGGACCTGGCCACCCCCGCTCCCGAGCCGGGCCCGGGCCAGCCGCGCGAGGCGCCCACCCCGGCGCCGGCCGACGCCAGCGACGACGCGTGGCTGAGCAGCCCCGGGCTGGCCGAGGTCTTCCAGGCCCTGGACTGCACCGACCCCGCCCAGCGCACCGGCGGCGTCGTCGACGACCCCGCGCTGCCGCTGGTGACGTGCAACCAGGACGGCACCGAGAAGTACGTGCTCGGCCCGGCCGAGCTGGAGGGCACCCAGCTCACCGACGCCACCGCCGCGCAGGCGCGCAACTCGCAGGGCTACGCCACCGGCGGCTGGACCGTGCAGCTGTCCTTCGACGGCAGCGGCGACGAGGCCTTCGAGGCGCTGACCGCGCGCATCTCGCAGCTGCAGGACCCGAAGAACCGCTTCGCGGCCGTGCTCGACGGCCTGGTCGTCACCGCCCCGGTCGTCAGCCAGACCATCGCCACCGACCCGGAGATCACCGGCAACTTCACGCAGGAGAGCGCCGACGCGCTGGCCCAGCAGCTGAAGTTCGGCGCCCTGCCGCTGTCGTTCGAGCCGCAGACGGAGGACCAGATCTCCGCCACGCTCGGCGAGGACCAGCTGCGCAACGGCCTCATCGCCGGCCTGGTCGGCCTCGTGCTCGTGGTCGCCTACTCCTTCGTGCAGTACCGCGGCCTGGCGCTGGTCACGGTCGGCAGCCTGCTGCTGGCCGCCGCCCTGAACTACGGCGTGCTGCTGCTGCTGAGCTGGCTGCAGGGCTTCCGCCTGAGCCTGGCCGGCGTCGCCGGGCTCATCGTGGCCATCGGCACCACCGCCGACTCCTTCATCATCTACTTCGAGCGCGTGCGCGACGAGATCCGCGACGGGCGCGTGCTCACCTCCGCCGTGGAGGCCGGCTGGCGCCGCGCGCGGCGCACCATCCTCATCTCCGACGCCGTCACGCTGCTCTCGGCCGTGGTCCTCTTCGTCCTCGCGGCGGGCAACGTGCGCGGCTTCGCGTACACGCTGGGCATCAGCACCCTCATCGACGTGGTGGTCGTGGTCCTCTTCACCCACCCGGTCGTCGCGCTGTTGGCGCGCACGAGGTTCTTCGGCGGCGGCCACAAGCTCTCCGGCTTCGACCCCGAGCACCTCGGCTCCGCCGTGGCGCGCCACGCGCTGCACGGCGGGGCGCGCCGGCCCACCGTCGCCGAGCGCCGCGCCGCCGAGCGCGCCGCGGCGGCTGCGGCTGAGGACCGGGACGGCGGCACGCCGGACGGTGACGTGCAGGCCGGTGACGCGCAGGACGGTGCCGGGGTCGGCGCCGGGGACCGTGAGCAGTCGCGCGCCGGCGGGGCCGGTCGCGCGGACGACAGGAGCGACGCCTGATGGGCATGGCAGCACTGGGCAACCGGCTCTACACCGGGGAGTCCTCCTTCGACTTCGTCGGCAAGCGCAAGCTGTGGTTCACCATCGCGCTGGTGTGCGTGGCGGTCTCCGCGCTGCTGCTGGTGCGCCCGGGCCTGACCTTCGGCATCGAGTTCGAGGGCGGCTCGCAGTTCCGCGTCACCGGCTCCACCGACCAGGAGGGCGCGCGCGCGGCCGTCGAGTCCGTCGTGCCCGGGGCCGTCCCCGAGGTGACCCGCGTGGGCACCAACGGGGTGCGGGTGCAGATCGAGACGGTCACCACCGCCGAGCTCGACGAGACCCGCCAGGCGCTCGCCACCGCGCTGGACGTGCCGCTGGAGAACGTCACGTCCTCCACGGTCGGCCCGAGCTGGGGCGCGGACGTGACGAACAAGGCCCTGACCGCCCTGGTGATCTTCTTCGTGCTCGTCTCGGTCGTCATGGCGCTGTACTTCCGCACGTGGACCATGGCGCTGGCGGCGATGGCGGCCCTCGTGCACGACCTGGCCATCACCGCCGGGGTGTACGCCCTCATCGGCTTCGAGGTGACGCCGGCGACGGTCATCGGGTTCCTCACGATCCTGGGGTACTCGCTGTACGACACCGTCGTCGTCTTCGACAAGGTGCGCGAGAACACCACGGAGGCGTTCACCCGCCGCGACCGCACGTTCGCGCAGGCGGCCAACCTGGCGGTGAACCAGACCGTGGTGCGCTCGGTGAACACCACCGTCGTGGCGCTGCTGCCGGTGGCGGCGATCCTCTTCATCGGCGACCTGCTGCTGGGCGCCGGCACGCTGCGCGACATCAGCCTGGCGCTGTTCGTCGGCACCCTGGTGGGCGCCTACTCCTCGATCTTCGTGGCCACCCCGCTGCTCGTGGCGCTGCGCTCGCGCGAGCCGGGCGTGCGCGCCCTGGAGGCCGAGGTGCGCGAGCGCGCCAGCGCCGGCGAGCCCGTGCCCGCCGGTGCGGGCTCCGGCGGGGCCGCGGGCGGCGCCACGGCCGCGGGCGGCGCCACCGCCGCCGGGGCGTGAGCGCTCCGCAGGAGCGGCCCGCCGCGCCGGGCGGGCCGGCGGCGCCCGGTGCCGGTGCCGACACCCGGGCCGGCACCGGTGCCGACGCCGGTGCCGTCGTGGGCGCCCACCTGCGCGCGGTGCCGGACTTCCCGGTGCCCGGGGTGCTCTTCCAGGACATCACCCCGCTGCTGGACGACCCGGCCGCCTTCGCCGTGGTCGTCGACGCGCTGGCCGCCCTGGCCCGCGCCGCCGGGGCGCAGGCGGTCGCCGGCCTGGAGGCGCGCGGCTTCGTGCTGGCCGCCCCGGTGGCCCAGCGCTGCGCCCTGCCGTTCTGGCCGGTGCGCAAGGCCGGCAAGCTGCCGCCACCGGTGCTGCGCCGCAGCTACGCGCTGGAGTACGGCACCGCGGCCGTGGAGCTGCGCGGGGACCTCGTGCGCCCCGGGCAGCGCGTGCTCGTCGTCGACGACGTCCTGGCCACCGGCGGCACCGCGCGCGCCGCGTGCGAGCTGCTCGAGGAGGCGGGGGCGCACGTGGCCGCCGTGGCGGTGCTGCTGGAGCTGAGCGCCCTGGGCGGTCGCGCCCTGCTGGGCGAGCGGCCCGTCACGGCGTTGCGCACCGGCTGAGCGCCCGCCGCGGCACCCGCCGCGGCACCCCGCCGGCACCCGGAGGGCACCCCGCAGGGAGGTTCGGTCCGCAACCACCGGCCCGGGCTCCTAGACTGGTGCCCCGCGGACAGGAGGAGCGCCATGGCGGACGGCACGGGCACCCAGGGGCGAACGACGGCGGCGCACCCCGCCGACGGTGGTCCCGAGCCCGCCGCGCCGGAGCGGGTCGCGGGCCCCGGCACCCCCGGCGCGCCGGCCCAGGTGACCTCGGTGGTCCCCGCCCCGGCCCCCGGCACGCACCCGGCCCCGCCCGTGGCGCGCACCGCCGGGCCCGAGCGGCGCCGCACCACCGAGCGCAACCGCCAGGTCGAGGGCCCGCACACCGGGCCGGTGACGGCCAGCCGGATGCTCTCGCGGCTGGCGCGCTTCGGCCAGCACCGCCAGTCCAGCGTCTCCCCGGTGCTCGAGCCGCTGCTGCGCACGGTGCGCACCACCCACCCCAAGGCCGACCTCAGCGTCGTCGAGCGCGCCTTCGAGCGCGCCGAGCACGCCCACGACGGCCAGCGCCGCAAGAGCGGCGACCCGTACATCACGCACCCCGTCGCGGTGGCCACGATCCTCGCCGAGCTGGGCATGACGCCCTCCACGCTGGCCGCGGCGCTGCTGCACGACACCGTCGAGGACACCGACTACTCCCTGACCGACCTGCGCCGGGAGTTCGGCGACGAGATCGCGCAGCTCGTCGACGGGGTCACCAAGCTGGACAAGGTCACCTACGGCGAGGCCGCCCAGTCCGAGACCGTCCGCAAGATGATCGTGGCGATGGCCAAGGACATCCGCGTCCTGGTCATCAAGCTCGCCGACCGACTGCACAACGCCCGCACCTGGCGGTACGTACCGGCGGCCTCCGCGGAGAAGAAGGCGCGCGAGACGCTGGAGATCTACGCCCCGCTGGCGCACCGCCTGGGCATGAACACCATCAAGTGGGAGCTGGAGGACCTGGCCTTCGCCACGGTGTACCCCAAGCGCTTCGACGAGATCGTGCGCCTGGTGGCCGACCGCGCCCCCGCGCGCGAGGAGTACCTCGCCGGGGTGCGCGGCCAGATCGAGGAGGACCTCAAGAGCGCGCGGGTGCGGGCCACGGTCACCGGCCGGCCCAAGCACTACTACTCGATCTACCAGAAGATGATCGTGCGCGGGCGCGACTTCGCGGAGATCTACGACCTGGTGGGCGTGCGGGTCCTGGTGGACTCGGTGCGCGACTGCTACGCCGTCCTCGGCGCCCTGCACGCGCGGTGGAACCCGGTGCCCGGCCGGTTCAAGGACTACATCGCGATGCCCAAGTTCAACATGTACCAGTCGCTGCACACGACGGTCATCGGGCCCGAGGGCAAGCCCGTGGAGATCCAGATCCGGACCTTCACCATGCACCGGCGCGCCGAGTACGGCGTGGCCGCGCACTGGAAGTACAAGGACGACCCCAACGCCACCGGCGGCGCGCGCGGCGACAACGAGATGGACTGGCTGAAGTCCGTCCTGGAGTGGCAGCGCGAGTCGCCCAGCAGCGAGTTCCTCGACGACCTGCGCTTCGAGATCAACGCCGGGCAGGTGTTCGTCTTCACCCCCAAGGGCGACGTGCGCGAGCTGCCGGCCGGCTCCACGCCGGTGGACTTCGCCTACGCGGTGCACACCGAGGTGGGCCACCGCACGATGGGCGCGCGCGTCAACGGCCGCCTGGTGCCGCTGGACTCCACCCTCGACAACGGCGACCTCGTGGAGGTCTTCACCTCCAAGGCCGACGGCGCCGGGCCCAGCCGCGACTGGCTGCAGTTCGTCAAGTCCCCCCGCGCCCGCAACAAGATCAAGCAGTTCTTCTCCAAGGAGCGGCGCGAGGAGGCGATCGACCTCGGCAAGGACGAGATCGCCCGCGCCATGCGCAAGCAGCACCTGCCGCTGCAGCGGCTGATGTCGCACGAGTCGCTGCTGGCGGTGGCGCGCGAGCTGAACCTGGCGGACGTCTCCGCGCTGTACGCGGCGGTGGGCGAGAAGCACGTCTCGGCCCAGCACGTCGTGGAGAAGATCGTCGTGGCCGTCGGCGGCGAGGCCGCCGCCGAGGAGGACCTCGCCGAGGCCACCACCCCGGGCGCGCCCGGCAGCAGCCGCGCCGGTGCCGACGCCGGCATCGTCGTCAACGGCAACGACGACGTGTGGGTCAAGCTGGCCAAGTGCTGCACCCCGGTGCCCACCGACGCCATCGTCGGGTTCGTCACCCGCGGCCAGGGGGTCTCCGTACACCGGCAGGACTGCGAGAACGTCACGCGCCTGCGGCGCGAGCCCGAGCGCATCGTCGACGTGGAGTGGGGCTCGTCCTCCTCGCCCTCGGGCGGTTCGCGGCTGTTCCTGGTGCAGATCCAGGTGGAGGCGCTCGACCGCGCCCGGCTGCTCTCGGACGTCACGCGCGTCCTGTCGGACAACCACGTCAACATCCTCTCCGCCACGGTCAGCACCAGCCGCGACCGCGTGGCCGTCTCGAAGTTCTCCTTCGAGATGGCCGAGCCGAACCACCTCGGTCACGTGCTCGCCGCCGTGCGCCGGGTGGACGGCGTCTTCGACGCGTACCGCGTCTGAGGCGCCGGGCCCGCCCCGACCGCGGGCCCCGGCCCGGCGCCGGCCAGCGCCCGGCGGGCGGCGCGCACGTGCGCCAGCCCGCGGGCGCGGCGCGCGGCCTGCTCCACCTCGGCGGTGCTCAGCCCGGCCGCGCCCAGCAGCTCGCGCAGCCGGGCGGCGCGGCGCGGCTCGCTGCGGGCCACGTCCAGCAGGGTGCGCGCCGGGCTGCTCACGCGCAGCGCCCCCACGCGCACCACGTCGGCCGCATCCAGGCGCGCGCGCGAGGTGGTCAGCCGCACCCCGCCGCGCGGCTGGTGGCGCGCGGCGCTGCGCCGGGCGAGCAGCACCTCGCGCGGCGGGGGCAGGGGGGCACCCACGTGCACCCACGCCGCCGCGGCGCCGACCACGACGCCCTCGGCCGGCAGCAGCAGCGCCAGGGCGGCGGCGCGCACCCCGGCGTCCACCGGCACCCCCGCGGCCACCACGACGTCGCCGACCACCCGCTGCAGCAGCCCCTCGCGCACCTGCCGCGCCGCGGCGGCCCGCGCCGCCGGGGCCGGGCCCGGCCGCCACGGCGCCGACGGGTCCGGGCAGCGCCCGCGGTGCAGCAGCTCGTGCAGCCACCCGCTCGCGCCCCCGCCCGCAGCGTCGGCGGGCGCGGGCGCGTCGGGCGGGAGGGCAGCGGCAGGCTCGGGACGGTGCGGCACCGGGCCAGTCGAGCGCACCGGCCCGCTGCGGTGGGCCCGGCCGGCGCACCGCTGTGGACGGCCGCTGCCGCGGCGCGCCCTGTGGGCACCGCGGGAGCACGGGGCACCGCGGGAGCGCGGGGCACGGCGGGAGCCCGGGGCACCGCGCTGCCCGCGCGCCGGCCGGCCCGGTGCTGCCCGTCAGCCCCCGGTGGCCCCCGGGGCCATGGCGGCCCCGTTCAGCGCCTGGTGTCGCGCAGCGCCGCCTGGGCGGCGTCCAGCCACGCCCGGCGCGCGCGCAGCGCCTCCTCGGCGCGCGCCAGCGCCCGCGCGTCACCGCGCGAGCGGGCCCGCTCCACGTCCGCCTCGAGGTCGCGGATCGCGGACTCCAGCTGGCTGGCCAGCCCGCCGGCGCGGGCCTGGGCCTCCGGGTTCGAGCGCGCCCAGCGGGCCTGCTCTGCGTCGCGCACGGCGGTCTCCACCGCGCGCAGGCGCCCCTCGACGCGGCCCAGGTCCGCGCGGGGCACCTTGCCGGCGGCCTCCCAGCGGTCCTGGATGCCGCGCAGCGCGGCCTTGGCGGCGTTGACGTCCTTGACCGGCAGCAGCGCCTCCGCCTCGACGAGCAGGGCCTCCTTGACCTCCAGGTTGCCGCGGAACTCCTCGTCCACCTGCTCGTTCGCCGCGGTGCGCGCGGCGAAGAAGACGTCCTGCGCGGCGCGGAAGCGCTCCCACAGGGCGTCGTCGTCCTTGCGGCCGAGGCGGCCGGCGGTCTTCCAGCGGTCCATGAGGTCGCGGTAGGCGGAGGTGGTGCCGCGCCAGTCGGTGGAGGTCGACAGCGCCTCCGCCTCGGCCACGAGGGCCTCCTTCTCGCCGCGGATGCCGGCGCGCTGCTCGCCCAGGGCGGCGAAGTGGTGCCGGCGCATCTTGTCGAAGGCGCTGCGGGCGTGGCTGAAGCGCTTCCACAGCTCGTCCTCGCTGCGCTTGTCCAGCCGGCCCTCGCGCTGGGCGGCCTTCCACTCCTCGAACAGCGTGCGCAGGCGCTCGCCGGAGGAGCGCCACTGCACCTTGGCCGGGTCCTGGCCGGCGATCGCCTCGGCCTCCTCCACCAGCGCCACCCGCGCGGCGCGCAGCCGCTCGCGGTTGGCCGCGCGCGCCCGGTCGGCGGCCGCGCGCGCCTCGTCGGCCACGGTGGCCAGCGCTTCCACGCGCGCGGTCAGGCCGTCCAGGTCGCCCACGGCCCGCGTCTCGGCCA
The DNA here is from genome assembly GCF_050871305.1 of Kineococcus gypseus. Lineage (NCBI taxonomy): Bacteria > Bacillati > Actinomycetota > Actinomycetes > Kineosporiales > Kineosporiaceae > Kineococcus > Kineococcus gypseus. Next base: position 38,710 of record NZ_JBJLRD010000020.1, read on the forward strand.
GCGCGGTGCGCAGACCGCTGACGCCGCTGACGATGTCCTTGCCCGCCAGCTCGGTGCTGCGCAGCCGCTGCTCGAACAGGTCGACCTGCGCCACGAGCTCCTCGTACTTGCGCACGAAGTACGCCAGCGCCTCCTCGGGCGTGGCGTCGGGGTACTGGCCCACCTCGTGCTCGCCGTCGGCGCGGCGCACCCACACGGTGCCGTCCTCGGCCACGCGCCCGAAGGCCGCGGCGGCCTCGCGGTCGACGTGGGTGGGGTGCGCGACCTCCACGACCGGCGGCTCCGCGGCCGGGTCGTCCGCCAGCGCCCGCGGAGCGGCCGGCGCCACGGGGCGCGGCACCGGCCGGCCGGCCAGCGCGGCGGGGGAGGGGCGGGCGCCCTCGGCGTCCGCGGCGTCGCGGGCCCCGGCGACCGCGGCGGGCGCGTCCTGCGCGGGCTCGGCGGCGGGCTCGGCGGTGGGCGCGTCCTGCGCGGCGGGCTCCTCGACGGGTGCGTCCCCGGTGGGTGCGTCCTCGACGGGTGCGTCGGCCGCGGGGTCCTCGGCGGCGGGCGCCTCGGCGGCCTGCTGCGCGGGGCCGTCCTGCCCGGCGTCGGCCGCCTGCGCGTCGGCGCTCCCCTCCTGCGCCGCGTCCGGCGCGCCCTGCGGCTGCTCCTGCGGGGTCGTGCTCGCGGTGTCGGTCGGGGTGTCCTGAACGTCCGCGGTGGACGCCGGCTCCTGGGGCTGCTCGCTCACCCGCCGCAGTGTAGGTGCCACGCCCCCCGGACGGGCCAGGCGGTCACCTCGCGTCGAGGCGGCGTCGCTGTGCGTCGCGCGGGGCCGGCCCGCCCCGCGCCGTCGCGGCGCCCTAGGCTCGGGCCGTGCTCGTGCAGACCGTCGTGGCCGCCGTCGCGGGCACCAACTGCTACGTGCTGGCCCCCGCGGCGGGGGAGCAGTGCGTCGTCGTCGACCCCGGCGTCGACGTCGCCGACCGGCTCGCGGAGCTGCTGCGCCGGCACCGGCTGCGCCCGGCCGCGGTGCTGCTGACCCACGGCCACTTCGACCACACCTGGTCGGTGACGCCCGTGTGCGGCGCGCACGGCGTCGCCGCCACCATCCACGCCGACGACGCGCACCGCCTGCGCGACCCCCTGGCCGGGATGGGGCCGCAGCTGCGCGCGGCGCTGCAGGCCTCCGGTGCCGGCGCCTGGCGCGAGCCCGACGACGTGGTGACCGTCGGCGACGGCGCCCGCCTGGCCGTCGCCGGCCTGGACGTCACCGTGGCCCACGCCCCCGGGCACACGGAGGGCTCGGCGCTCTTCAGCGTGGCGCGCCCGGGTGCGAGCGACCTGCTGCTGGCCGGTGACGTCCTCTTCGCCGGCTCGATCGGCCGCACCGACCTGCCCGGCGGGGACCCGGTGGCGATGGCGCGCACCCTGGCCACCCGCGTGCTGCCGCTGGACGACGCCACCGACGTGCTGCCCGGCCACGGCCCGGCCACCACCGTCGGCCGCGAGCGCGCCACCAACCCCTGGCTGCAGCAGCTCCCCTGAGGTCGGCCGCCGCGGGGGCGCGGCCGGCGCCGGCGCGCCCGTCAGGAGCCGGGCACCACGACCAGGCCCAGGTGCGCGGCCAGCACCGGCGCCAGGCGCAGCAGCTGCACCTCGTCGACCACGAGCCCGCGCAGCCCGTCCACCCCGCCGACGCCCTCCAGCTCGCTGCCGCTGACGTCCACGTGCGCCAGCTGCGCCGAGCCGGCCTCGAGGGAGCCCAGGCGGCAGTCCTCGAAGCGCACCCGGCTCCAGCGCGCGCCGGTGGCGTCCACGTCGCGCAGGTCGCAGCCGCTGAAGGTGACGTCCGTCAGGCGCGAGCCGCGCAGGTCCGCGAAGTCCACCCGGCCCGCGCGCACCAGCACCCGGGTCAGCTCCGCGTCCGGCGCGGACAGCGCCCCCACCCGCAGCCGCTCCACCTCGCACTCGCGCCAGGTGGAGCCGCGCAGCGACAGGGCCGTGGCGGCCAGGTCCGCGACGCGGCAGTCCGCGAACCGCGCGTCGGTCAGCACCAGGTCGTCGGCGCGCCAGCCGCTGAGCACGCAGCCCAGGAAGCTCGCGCCGGTGGCGTGCGCCGCGCCCGGCGCGGGCGCGTGCAGCAGCAGCCCGTCGTGCACCGCGCCGGCCCGCGGCGCGGCGGCGGGCTCCAGCTCCTGCGGCGCGAGCAGGTCCGGTCGCGGCGGCGCCGGGTGGACCCGGGCGCCGCGCCGGGGGCCGGGGCGGCTCACGGGCCCGGCGCGGCGCACGGCACCGCACCCGCGCACCCCGCGCCCGCCCCACCCGCCGCCACGCCCGCCGCCGCGCCCGCCGCCGCGCGCAGGTCCCGCGCCACCCCGTGCGGGGCCCGGCCCACCTCCCGGGCGCTGGTCAGCACCGGGCACGAGCTGGAGGTGACCACGCGCGCGCCCGGCAGCGCGCGCACCGCCGCCGCCAGCAGGCGGTCCTCGTGCGCGCCCGTCGGCGCGAAGCCGCCGGCCGCCAGGTAGGCCGAGGCGCGCACGCCCAGGTTCGCGCCGTGCACGTGCCGGTGCCGGCCCCCCGGCCCCAGACCGGCCGCGTACGCGGCGCGCCACGCGGCGTGCCGGTCCGGCGGGCCCGCCAGGCGCACCGTGCCCAGCAGCAGGTCCGCGCCGGCGCCGGCGTGGTGCACGTGGTGCGCCAGCCAGCCCGGCGGCACCTGCGAGTCGGCGTCCGTGCACGCCACCCAGGTGCGCCGCGCGCCGCCCGGCGAGCCCGCCAGCCCCGCCGCCACCCCCGCAGCGCGCGCCGCGCCCACCAGCCCGGCCGCCGAGGTCACCACGAGCGCTCCGCGCGCGGCGGCCACCCGCGCGGTCGCGTCGGTGCAGCGGTCCGCCACGACGACCACCCGCACCGGCACCGGGCAGCGCAGCGCCGCGCGGTGCAGCGCGGCCAGGCACGCCGGCAGCGCGGCGGCCTCGTCGCGCGCGGGCACCACCACCAGGACCCGCTCCACGGCCCGCGCCGGCCCCACCCGCCCCGCCGCCGCCGCCACGGGTCCCGCCGGCCCGGCGCGCCGGGGTGCGGGCAGCGCCGCCGGCCCCTCCGCCGGCCTCACGGGGTCAGCCCGCCGGCGCGGGCCACCGAGACCGCCGGCGCCAGCACGAGCACGTCCAGCAGGAAGTCCTCCTCCTCGTGCGCGGCGAGCACCTGCAGGCCCGGCTCGGCGCGCAGCACCCGGTGCACCTCGTCGCCGGTGGTGGGGTAGCCGCGCACCAGGTGCCGCCAGTGGCAGGCCACCAGCACCCCGTCGTGCGCCAGCGACCCCGCCGCCCGGGCCGCCAGCTCCGCCAGGTCCCGCGGCCCGCAGTAGTAGGCCACCTCGGACAGGACCACCAGGTCGAAGACGCCCGGTGGCCACTGCCGCGGCGCCGCGGCGACCTCGACGCGCACCCGCGGCCCGGCGCCGGCCAGGCGCCGCCGGGCCCGCCGCACCGCCGCGGCGGCCACGTCCAGCGCCAGCAGCTCCTCGCAGCGCGCCGCCAGCTCGGCGGTGAGGACCCCGCCGCTGCAGCCGACCTCCAGCGCGCTGCGGAAGCGCTCGCGCGGCAGCGACGCCAGCGTCAGGGCCCGCTTGCGCCGCTCGTACCAGCGCTCCTCGAAGCCCCACGGGTCCTCGCCGTGCTCGGCGTAGAAGGCGTCGAAGAAGCCGCCGCCCAGGCTCTGGCCGTCCCGCTCGCCGTCCCGCCCGTCGTCCCGCGCGTCGTCCCGCGCGTCGTCCCGCGCGTCGTCCCGCGCGCCGTCCCGCGCGCCGTCCCGCTCGCCGCCGGGCTCGAAGAAGACCTCGAAGGGGCGGGTGAAGTGGCGCAGCACCCCCGGCGCGAGCAGCGCCTCGTCACCGGGGTGCGGCGAGAGCGGCGCGGTCTGCGAGACGTGCTCGGCCAGCGCGGAGCGCTTGCGCCGCACCACCTCGGCGTCCAGGGGCAGGCGCACCGCCGCGCCCCACGGCAGGCGCCGGTCGCCCGGGCGGGCCCAGTGCCACGCCCACACCGGGAACTGCAGCCAGCGCGCGCCCGCGCCGCTCGCGGCCGCCCCCGCGGCGGCCGCGGCCGCCGCGTGGTCGGGGTGCCCGTCGCCGGTCCACGTCGAGACCACCCACGAGCCCGGCCGCACCAGCGCCGCCACCGCCGAGCGCAGCTGCTCGCCGCGCTCGCCCAGGCGCCCGTCGCCCAGCTGCAGGCGGTGCACCCGCGCGCCGGGCGCCAGCACCGCCACCGCGCGCTCCAGCTCGGCGGCGCGCACGGCGGCCAGCCGCTGCGGCGTGGCGGTGGGCGAACGCGGGTGCGAGGCCTCCCCGTCGCTGGCCACGACCACGTCCACCGCCGCGCCGGCGCCCGCGGCGCGCGCCACCAGCCCGCCGGCGCCCAGCGTCTCGTCGTCGGGGTGGGCGACCACCACCAGCAGGTGCGTGCAGCCGTCCAGCTCCAGCACCGGCAGGTCGCGCAGGCCCGGCCAGCGCTGCCACTCGTCCTCGTCGGTGCCGGGCCCGTCGTGGGTGAAGACCGCGCCGTCCTGCGCGCGCGCGTCCGCCTCCGCCGTCACCGCGGCCACCCCGCGCCGTCCGCGGCCCCGCTCGCCGCGCCCTCCGGGTCGTCGTCCAGGGCGGCGCCCAGGGCCGCGACGTCGCGCTCCGCGTGGTGCTGGCGCACGTACAGCTGCAGGTCCGCCACCCGCGCGGCGTGCGCGGCGTCCAGCGCCAGCGGCGCCGGGCCCAGCGCGTGGCCGACGTGCTCGAGCACGCGCTCGGCCGCGGCGGCCACCAGCGAGCGGGTGCGCAGCGCCAGCACGGCGCCGGCGTCCCCGTCGGCGCGGCCGGCGTCGACCTCGGCCGCGGCGGCGTCCAGCGCCAGCCGCGCCGCGGTCAGCTCCAGGTCCACCGCCCCGGCGTGCCAGCGGGCCAGCTGGTCCGGCGCGCGCCCGCCGGCGCGCCCGCGCGCCCGCAGGGCCCGGGCCACGCCCACCGCCCCGCCGTACCAGCACGCGGCCACCCCGATGCCGCCGTGGGCGAAGCCGGGGCGGTGCAGGTACCAGCCGGTGCCCCCCACCGGCTCGGCCGGCACCGCGGTGAACCGCACCGGCCCGCTGGCCACCTCCCGCAGGCCCCGCGCGTGCCAGGTCCCGGGCACCACGCGCACGCCCGGCGCGCGCAGGTCCACGGCGAACAGCCGCCGCCCGCCGGGCGCGTGCGCGGTGACCAGGGCGTGGCTGAGGTGCCCGGCCAGCGAGCACCACGGCTTCGTCCCGCTCAGCGACCACCCCGGGCCGCCCGGGCCGCCCGGGCCGGTCTCGACGGCCTCCAGGTGCGCGTCGGCGGCCTCGGCGGCGAAGACCCCCCACGTCGAGCCCACCGGCACGGCCGAGCCGGCCTCGGCCAGGACCGCCACGGCGTCGAGGTGGGCCTCGACGACGCGGGCGCGCACGAGGTCGTCGGCGGCCAGCCGCGCCAGCAGGTGCCAGCGCTCGGCGGTGCGCCCGGAGGCCGGAAGCGGTGCGGTCGCGGTCAGCCGCGCCGCCTCGCGCAGCGCCGCGGCGACCGCCGGGGGAGGGGCCGCGGGCGCGGCGGGGGGCGACGGTGGAGCGGCGGGCAGCGGCACGCTGCGGACCTCCGGGTGCGGTGGGGCTGGGACGGGGACGGCCGCGCTGGTCGCACGGTGCGCGCACCGTAAGCACGTCCGCCGCGCCGCGGCGCGCCGGGACGGCGGCGGAGGTGTGACGGGTCCGCGGCGGCGGCGGGCGAATCACCCGATCGCGCCCACCCGGGTGGTTCAGCGTTCGACCGGTCCCGCCGAAGGAAGGGGTGAGAGTCGACGGGCGACGGAGAAGCCGCCACCCGCGCTCGCGAAACGGAGGAACCCCGTGGCCAACGTCGACGCCACCCTCAAGGCCGCCCTCGAGATCGACGGGGCGACCGCCGTCGCCCTCGTCGACTGGGAGAGCGGCATGTCCCTCGGCCAGGCGGGTGGCGGCGCCCTCGACCTGGACGTCGCCGCCGCCGGCAACACCGACGTGGTGCGCGCCAAGATGCGCACGATGCAGCGCCTGGGTCTGGAGGAGAAGATCGAGGACATCCTCATCACCCTGGGCACCCAGGTGCACCTGATCCGCCTGCTGCAGTCGTCCACCGGCCACGGCCTGTTCCTGTACCTGGTCCTGAAGAAGGACACCTCCAACCTGGCCATGGCCCGCCGCCAGCTCTCCCAGCTGGAGCGCTCGCTGGAGGTCTGAGCCGGGCAGCCCGACCGGCCGGCCCGGACCCCGAGGGGTCCGGGCCGCCGGCCGGCGCCGCACGCGCACGCCCCGCACGTCCCGCACCCGCACGCTCGCCGCCCACCCCCGCTCGCCCCCGCCCGCCCGCCGAGGAGCCGCCGGTGCCCACCCGCAAGATCGTCGTCAGCGGCCCGTTCGGCGCCGGCAAGAGCACCTTCGTCGCCGCCCTGGCCGCCGGCACCGGCGCCGTGCACGCCACCACCGAGACCGGCGTGAGCGACGGCACGGCCGTGCTGAAGACCTCCACGACCGTCGCGCTGGACCACGTGGCGCTCGAGCTGGCCCCGCCGGCCGGCGCCGCCTGGCACCCCACCACCGTCACCCTGTTCGGCACCCCGGGCCAGGACCGCTTCGGCTTCATGCGCGAGCTGCTGCTGCAGGGCGCCGACGCCTACGCCGTGCTGGTCGACGCCTCCCGCGCGCGCAGCGTGCAGGAGGCCGCCGGGATCGTCGCCGACTTCGCCCGCCTGGCCCCCACCGCCCCGCGGCTGGTGGCCGTCAACCGCTGGGCCGACCCGGCCGGCACGCGCGCGCCCCTGGCCGCGCTGCTGGGCGTGCCGCCCCAGGCGCTCGTCGCGTGCGACCCGCGCGCCGCCGCCGACTGCCGCGCCGTGCTGCACCTGCTGCTCGACGGCGTGGCCCTGACCGAGGCGCGCCGGGCACCGGCCGCGCAGGCCGCCACCCGAGGGGACCAGCTGTGATCGTCAAGTACCACGCCACCCGCGTCACCGCCGCGCTGCGCCGGGACGTGGAGGGCGTGCGCCGGGTGCTCATCGCCCGCACCGACGGGCTCGCCTTCCACGACGACGGCCCCGAGGCGGACCACGCCAGCGCCGCCGCCGTCGTGGCCGCCGTGCTGGGCCTGGCCCAGCGCGCCGCCGCCGCCCACGTGCTGGGCGGGCTGCGCTCGACCACGGTGCGCGGCGCCGACGGCACCCTCGTGGTCTACCCGGTCGACCAGTCCCACGTGCTGGCCGTGCTGACCGGCCCGAGCACCAACCTGGTGCTGCTGGAGCGGCTGGCGCTGCGCCTGGCCGACGAGCTCGCCGGCGCCGAGGCCGGCGTGCCCGCCGCCCGCGCCCGCTGAGCCGCACCACCGGCCGCACCACCGGCTGCACCACCGGCCGCACCACCGGCCGCACCACCGCGCCGCGCCGCCCGCGCCCTCGCGCGCGGCGCCCGGTGCGGCGGCGTCCGTAGGATCGTCCCCGCGCACACCGCGCACGGACGACCGAAGGGACCCCCAGTGCTCCGCACGCACGAGGCCGGCAGCCTGCGCGCCGGTCACGCCGGACAGACCGTCACGCTCACCGGCTGGGTGGCGCGGCGCCGGGACCACGGCGGGGTGGCGTTCCTGGACCTGCGCGACGCCTCGGGCGTCGTGCAGGTCGTCGCCCGCGACGAGATCCTCGACGCCGGCGGCGCGCACGAGCTGCGCAACGAGTACTGCGTGCGCATCACCGGCGAGGTGCGCCTGCGCCCGCAGGGCAACGAGAACCCCGCCCTGCCCACCGGCGAGGTGGAGGTCGACACCACCGCGCTGGAGGTGCTCAGCGAGGCGGCCCCGCTGCCCTTCCAGATCGACGACCACCTCAGCGTCGGCGAGGAGGTGCGCCTGAAGCACCGCTACCTCGACCTGCGCCGCAGCGGCCCCGCGCGCGCGCTGAAGCTGCGCAGCGACGTCAACCGCGCCGCCCGCGCCGTGCTCGACGCCCACGGCTTCACCGAGGTGGAGACCCCCACGCTGACGCGCTCGACGCCCGAGGGCGCCCGCGACTTCCTCGTCCCCGCCCGCCTGGCCCCCGGCTCCTGGTACGCGCTGCCGCAGAGCCCGCAGCTGTTCAAGCAGCTGCTCATGGTCGGCGGCGTGGAGCGCTACTACCAGATCGCCCGGTGCTACCGCGACGAGGACTTCCGCGCCGACCGCCAGCCGGAGTTCACCCAGCTCGACGTGGAGATGAGCTTCGTCGAGCAGGACGACGTCATCGCCCTGGCCGAGGAGGTCCTCGTCGCGCTGTGGCGCCTGGTCGGGCACGAGATCAGCACGCCGATCCCGCGGACGACGTACGCCGAGGCGATGGCCCGCTACGGCAGCGACAAGCCCGACCTGCGCTTCGGCGTCGAGCTCGTGGAGTGCGCGGAGTTCTTCGCGAACACCTCCTTCCGCGTCTTCCAGGCCCCCTACGTCGGCGCCGTCGTCATGCCCGGCGGGGCCTCGCAGCCGCGCAAGACGCTCGACGCCTGGCAGGAGTGGGCCAAGCAGCGCGGCGCGAAGGGCCTGGCGTACGTGCTCGTCGGCGAGGACGGCGAGCTGTCCGGCCCGGTCGCGAAGAACCTCTCCGAGGCCGAGCGGGCCGGCATCGCCGCCCACGTCGGCGCCGCCCCCGGCGACTGCGTGTTCTTCGCCGCCGGCGCGGTGAACCCCTCGCGCGCGCTGCTGGGCGCCGCGCGCGGGGAGATCGCCCGCCGCTGCGGCCTGGTCGACGAGAGCGCCTGGGCGTTCACCTGGGTCGTGGACGCGCCGATGTTCAAGCCCACCGCCGAGGACGACGACGTCGCCCTGGGCAGCGGCGGCTGGAACGCGGTGCACCACGCCTTCACCGCGCCCAAGCCCGAGCACCTGGCCACCTTCGACACCGACCCCGGCTCGGCGCTGACGAACGCCTACGACATCGTCTGCAACGGCAACGAGATCGGCGGCGGCTCCATCCGCATCCACCGCCGCGACGTGCAGGAACGCGTCTTCGCGGTCATGGGCATCGACGAGGCGGCGGCGCGCGAGAAGTTCGGGTTCCTCCTCGACGCGTTCTCCTACGGCGCCCCGCCGCACGGCGGCATCGCGCTCGGCTGGGACCGCGTGGTCGCGCTGCTGGCCGGGGCGGACTCCATCCGCGAGGTCATCGCCTTCCCCAAGTCCGGCGGCGGTTTCGACCCGCTGACCTCGGCCCCGGCGCCCATCACCGCCCAGCAGCGCAAGGAGGCGGGGGTGGACGCGCAGCCGGAGGGCCGCGAGAAGCCCGGTGCCTGAGCGGGCCACCCCCTGCGGGCCCCGGCCCGGGCCCCGGCCCGTGCCCCTCGCGACGGCGGGGGGGGGGGGGGCGGGGCGCCCCGCGGGGGGGGGGGGGGGGGGGGGGGGGGGGGGGGGGGGGGGGGGGGCGGGGGGCGGGGCGGGCGGGGGCGGCGTCCCCCCCCCCCAGCCCGCCCCGCCCCCCCCCCCCGCCGCGGCGCTCGGGGTGGCCGCGGCCACCGGCCTGAGCGCCGGGGTGGACGTCCCGCTCTCGCGCGCGGCGGTCGACGCCGCCCTGCGCTCACCGGCGCTGACCGGCCCCGCGCAGGTCCTCGAGCAGGTCACCCAGCCGGTGTGGCTCTACCTCGCGGCGCTGCTCGGGGTCCTCGCCCGCGCCCGCGCCGGGCACGGGCGCGAGGCGCGCGCGGCCCTGCTGGCCGGGCTGGTCGCCGCGCTCACCTCCCCGCTGCTGAAGGTGCTGCTGGACCGACGGCGCCCGGCGGTGGACGCGGGGCTGACCACCGCCGTCGGCGGGGCGTTCCCCTCCGGGCACGCGTTCGCCTCCGCCACCGTCGTCCTGGCGGCGCTGCTGCTGCTCCTGCCGCCGGCGCGCTCGGCGCGCGCGCGGGCCGGGCGCGCGCTGGCCGCCGCCGCCGCGCTGGTGCTCATCGGCGTGGACCGGGTGTGGCTGGGCGCGCACTGGCCCACCGACGTCCTCGGCGGCTGGCTGCTGGGCGCGGCGGTGGTCCTGGCGGCCACCGCCGCGGTGCGCCGCGCCGACCCGTCCGCGCGGCGGCGGGGCCCGGCGCCGCTCAGGCGGCCGGCTTGAGCACGTACCCCGCCCCGCGCACGGTGTGGATCATCGGCGCGCGCCCGGCGTCGACCTTGCGGCGCAGGTACGACACGTACAGCTCGACGATGTTCGCCTGGCCGCCGAAGTCGTAGTTCCACACCCGGTCCAGGATCTGCGCCTTCGACAGCACCCGGCGCGGGTTGCGCATGAGGTAGCGCAGCAGCTCGAACTCGGTGGCCGTCAGCTTCACCTCCACCCCGCCGCGGAACACCTCGTGGCTGTCCTCGTCGAGGACGAGGTCGCCGACGCTGAGGACCGGCTCCTGCCGGGCCGCGGCCATGCCCGAGCGGCGCACCAGCCCGCGCAGGCGCGCGACGACCTCCTCCAGGCTGAACGGCTTGGTGACGTAGTCGTCCCCGCCCGCCGTCAGGCCCGCCACCCGGTCCTCCACGGCGTCCTTGGCCGTCAGGAACAGCACCGGCACGTCCGTGGCGTCCGCGCGCAGGCGCCGCAGCACCTCCAGGCCGTCGATGTCCGGCAGCATCACGTCCAGCACGACGGCGTCGGGCCGGAAGGAGCGCGCGGCGCGCACCGCCTCGCCGCCGTCCGCCGCGGTGCGCACGTCCCAGCCCTCGTAGCGCAGCGCCATGCCCAGCAGCTCGGACAGGTTCGCCTCGTCGTCGACGACGAGCACGCGCAGGGCGCCGCCGTCGGGTCGCTGCAGGTCGGTGCGGGCGGTGGAGGTCACGGTCATGACGGCATCGTCGGTGCCGCGCCTGCGACGGTGCGGGACGAACGCTGGGAAAACCCTGTGCACGGCACCCGGTCGGCCCAGCGCCGCCACCGCCCGCAGCCGCGCGGGTTAGCGTGCGGGCCGTGGCCGACCTCTTCTCCGCCGACCCCGACGACGAGCCCGGCGCCGGCGCCCCCGCCGGCGCCCGTGCGCGCGCGCTGGCCGCCGGTGCCCCGCTGGCGGTGCGCATGCGCCCGCGCAGCGTGGACGAGGTCGTCGGCCAGCAGCACCTGCTGGGGCCCGGCTCGCCGCTGCGCCGCCTGGCCGCCGAGGGCGACCTGGGCCGCGCCGGCCCGGCCTCGGTGGTGCTGTGGGGCCCGCCGGGCACCGGCAAGACCACGCTGGCGCACGTCATCGCCCGCTCCGGCCGGCGCCGCTTCGCGGAGCTGTCGGCGGTGACCGCGGGCGTGAAGGACGTGCGCCGCGTCATGGAGGAGGCCCGCGACACCCGCGACCTGCACGGCCGGCAGACCGTGCTCTTCCTGGACGAGATCCACCGCTTCACCAAGGCCCAGCAGGACGCGCTGCTGCCGGGGGTGGAGAACCGCTGGGTGGTCCTCGTGGCGGCCACGACGGAGAACCCCAGCTTCTCCGTCGTCACCCCGCTGCTCTCGCGCTCGCTGCTGCTGACCCTGCGGCCGCTGGACGACGACGACGTGCGCTCGCTGCTGCGCGCGGCGGTGGCCGACCCGCGCGGGCTGGCCGGCGAGGTGGCGCTGTCCGAGCAGGCCCTGGAGCACCTGGTGCGGCTGGCCGGCGGCGACGCCCGGCGCGCGCTGATCGCGCTGGAGGCGGCCGCCGGCGCCGCGCTGGAGAGCGACGCGGCGGGTGCCGGCGAGGCGGGGGAGGCGGGCCCGGGGGAGGGCCCGGGCGCGGTGCCGGTGGTCTCCCTGGAGCACGCCGAGCGCGCCCTGGACCGCGCCGCGGTGCGCTACGACCGCGCCGGCGACCAGCACTACGACGTGGTCAGCGCCTTCATCAAGTCCATGCGCGGCTCGGACGTCGACGCCGCGCTGCACTACCTGGCGCGGATGGTGGAGGCGGGGGAGGACCCGCGCTTCATCGCCCGGCGCATCGTCATCGCCGCCTCCGAGGACGTCGGGATGGCCGACCCCTCGGCGCTGCAGACCGCGGTGGCCGCGATGCACGCGGTGGCGCAGATCGGCATGCCGGAGGCGCGCATCGTGCTGGCGCAGGCGGTGGTGCACAACGCCACCGCCCCGAAGTCCAACGCCGTCTACAACGGGGTGAACGCCGCGATCGCTGACGTGCGCGCCGGGGCGGCCGGGCCGGTGCCCGCGCACCTGCGCGACGCCCACTACGCCGGCGCGAAGCGCCTGGGCCACGGCGGCGGGTACGTGTACCCGCACGACACCCCCTCCGGCGTCACCGCCCAGCAGTACGCCCCCGACGAGCTGGTCGGGCGCGAGTACTACACCCCCACCGACCGCGGCTTCGAGGCGCAGGTGCGCGAGCGCCTGGCCCGCCTGCGCCGCGTGCTGCGCGGGCGCTGAGCGCGCGCGGGGTGCCCCGCGGACGCGCGCGGGCGGCGCTACGGTGCCCCGGTGCCCGCCCTGACCCGTCTGCTGACCTCGGCCCTGCGCACCGCGGGCGGGCTGGCGCTGCGCGAGCTGCAGCGCTCCGCCGCCGCCCCGCGGCGCGCGCCCGCCGGCGCCGACGAGGGCGCCGAGCGGCCCCGCCCGCGCGCCCGGGGCCGCCTGGCGGGCGCGCGCGAGGCCCCCCGCAGCGCCGCGGTGCGCATCGACTACGCCCCCCGCGCCGACGGCCGGCCCGACCCCGGTGAGGTGGTGTGGGCGTGGGTGCCGTTCGAGGAGGGCGACGGGCGCGGCAAGGACCGCCCGGTGCTCGTCGTCGGCCGCGACGGGGGCGACCTGCTGGCGTTGATGATGACGAGCAGGGACCACGACCGCGACGCCGCCGACGAGGCGCGCCACGGGCGCACCTGGGTCGACGTCGGCGCCGGGGCGTGGGACCGGCGCGGGCGGCCCAGCGAGGTGCGCGTGGACCGGTTGCTGCGCTTGGCGCCCGCCGACGTGCGCCGCGAGGGCGCAGCGCTGGACCGCGAGCGCTTCGAGGCGGTGGCCGCCGAGACCCGCCGGGTCCTGGGCGCCTGAGCGGCCCCGGGCCCCCGGCGGTCCCGCCGCCCCGTCCACCGCCGCCCCGCCGAGGGGTGCGCGCGGGCGGGTAGGGTCGGGTGCCGTCCCCCGCACCGCCGCGCGCGGGGCCCAGCACGCCGCAGTCCAGCACAGGAGGCACGTCCGATGCAGACGGCAGAGATCCGTCGCCGGTGGCTCGACTTCTTCGAGCGCAAGGGCCACACGGTCGTCCCCAGCGCCTCGCTGGTCTCGAGCGACCCCAGCCTCATGTTCACCGTGGCCGGCATGGTGCCGTTCATCCCGTACCTGACCGCGCAGGTGCCCGCGCCGTACCGGCGGGCCACCAGCGTGCAGAAGTGCCTGCGCACCCTGGACATCGACGAGGTCGGCAAGACGACCCGGCACGGCACGTTCTTCCAGATGAACGGCAACTTCTCCTTCGGGGACTACTTCAAGCGCGAGGCGATCGCCTTCGCATGGGAGCTGCTGACCACCCCCGAGGCCGACGGCGGCCTGGGCTTCGACCCGCAGCGGCTGTGGACGACGGTCTACCTCGACGACGACGAGGCCTTCGACCTGTGGCGGGAGGTCGGCGTGCCCGCCGAGCGCATCCAGCGCCGCGGCAAGGCCGACAACTACTGGAACACCGGCCAGCCCGGTCCCGGCGGGCCCTGCTCGGAGATCTACTTCGACCGCGGCCCCGAGTACGGCGCCGAGGGCGGCCCGGAGGCCGACGAGGACCGCTACATCGAGATCTGGAACCTCGTCTTCATGCAGTACCAGCTCTCCGCGGTGCGCTCGAAGACCGACTTCGACGTCGCCGGCGAGCTGCCCGCGAAGAACATCGACACCGGCATGGGCCTGGAGCGCGTGGCGTTCCTCAAGCAGGGCGTCGACAACCTGTACGAGATCGACGAGGTCCGCCCCGTCCTGGACCGGGCCGCGCAGCTGTCCGGCAAGCGCTACGGTGCCGTGCACGAGGACGACGTGCGCCTGCGCGTGGTCGCCGACCACGTGCGCAGCGCCCTGATGCTCATCGGCGACGGCGTCACCCCCGGCAACGAGGGCGCCGGCTACGTGCTGCGCCGCCTGATCCGCCGCGCGGTGCGGGCGGTGCGGCTGCTGGGCGTGGAGGAGCCGGCGCTGCCGCACCTGCTGCCGGCCTCGATGGAGGTCATGAGCGCCTCCTACCCGGAGCTGCGCCGCGACTTCGAGCGCATCTCGCGCGTGGCCCACGCCGAGGAGGAGGCGTTCCGGCGCACCCTGGTCTCCGGCACGGCGATCTTCGAGAGCGCGGTGGCGGCGACGCGGGCGGCCGGGGGCGCCGCCCTGTCCGGTGAGCGCGCCTTCGCGCTGCACGACACCTACGGCTTCCCGATCGACCTGACGCTGGAGATGGCCGCCGAGGCGGGCGTGAGCGTCGACGAGGCGGGTTTCCGCGCCCTGATGGCCGAGCAGGTCGGGCGCGCCAAGGCGGACGCGAAGGCGAAGAAGACCGGCGGGGTGGACCTGTCCGCCTACCGCAGCACGCTGCAGGGCCTGCCGGCGCCCGTGGTCTTCACCGGCTACGAGGACGCCACCGCCGAGGCGCGCGTGGCCGTGGTGCTGCAGGGCGGGGTCAGCACCCCCTCCGCGCCGGCGGGCACCGACGTCGAAGTCGTCCTGGACCGCACCCCCTTCTACGCCGAGGGCGGCGGCCAGCTCGCCGACCACGGCACCCTGAGCACCACCTCCGGCGCCGTCGTGGACGTCGTCGACGTGCAGCAGCCCGTCAAGGGCCTGTACGTGCACCGCGGCACGGTGCGCACCGGTGAGCTGCTGGCCGGCGACGGCGCCCACGCCGTCGTCGACGCGGTGCGCCGGCGCGCGGTCAGCCGCGCGCACACCGCCACCCACCTGGTGCACCAGGTGGTGCGCGAGCACCTGGGCGACTCCGCCACCCAGGCCGGCTCGGAGAACGCCCCCGGCCGGCTGCGCTTCGACTACGCGGCCACCGGCCAGGTCGGCGCCGGCGTCGTGCGCGAGATCGAGGGCGTGGTCAACCAGCGCATCGCCGACGACCTGGGCGTCGAGGCGCGCGTCATGGACCGCCGGGCGGCCCTGGACATGGGCGCGATGGCCCTGTTCGGCGAGAAGTACGGCGACCGCGTGCGCGTGGTCACCATCGGCGGCGACTGGTCCAAGGAGCTGTGCGGTGGCACGCACACCCTGACCTCCCAGCAGGTCGGGCTGGTCTCGATCGTCTCGGAGGGCTCCATCGGCTCCGGCGCCCGGCGCATCGAGGCCCTCGTGGGCACCGACGCGTACGACTTCCTCACCCGCGAGCACCTGCTGGTCAACCAGCTCACCGACGTGGTCAAGTCGCGCCCCGAGGAGCTGCCCGAGCGGGTGGGCTCGCTCGTGGCGCGCCTGCGCGAGGCCGAGAAGGAGATCGCGCGGCTGCGCGCCGGGCAGGTGCTGGCCCTGGCGCCGCAGCTGGCCGCCGGCGCCGTGGACGTCTTCGGGGTGGCCGTGGTCGCCCACGACGCCGGTCCCGCCTCCGCCGACGACCTGCGCACCCTGGCGCTGGACGTGCGCTCGCGCCTGGGCGGTGAGCGCCCCGCCGTGGTCGCCGTCGCCGGCGTCGCCAAGGAGCGCCCCGTGGTGGTCGTGGCGACCAACGAGGAGGCCCGCCGCTGGGGCGTGCGCGCCGGTGAGCTGGTGCGCGACGCCGCCAGGACGCTCGGCGGCGGCGGCGGCGGCAAGGACGACGTCGCCCAGGGCGGCGGTCAGGACGCCGCGAAGGTCGGCCAGGCGCTGGCGGAGCTGCGCGACGGCGTCGGCCGGCGCGTGACCGGCTCGGCCTGAGCGGGGGCGGGACGGACGTGCGCGCGGGGGTGCGACTCGCCGTCGACGTCGGCAGCGTCCGCGTCGGGCTCGCGGCGTGCGACCCTGCGGGGGTGATCGCCTCCCCGGTGCGGACGCTCGCCCGCGACCCGGACACCGACGCCGACGTGGCGGAGGTGGCGCGGGAGGTGCGCGAGCGCGGCGCCGTGGAGGTCGTCGTGGGCCTGCCGCTGTCGATGGACGGCACCGAGGGCCCGGCGGCCTCGCGCGCGCTCGAGCACGCGCGCAGGATCGCCCTGGCCGTCGCACCCGTGCCCGTGCGCCTCGTGGACGAGCGCCTGAGCACGGTCGACGCCCACCGCGCCCTGCACGCCGCGGGGCGGCGGGAGAAGCAGTTCCGCGACGTCGTCGACCAGGCGGCCGCGGTGGTGCTGCTGCAGGCGGCCCTGGACGCCGAGCGCACCGGCGGCCGGGCACCGGGGCGGGTGCTGCCGGCCGGCGCCCCGCCCGGGCGCAAGGGCCCGCGCAAGCCCAGGCACGGCAGGACCGCGCCCCCCGCCGGGGCGGCCGCGGCGCACCGCTACGACGACGAGCGTCCCGACGCCACGGAGGGCTGACACGCGTGATGGACCTGATGGACCTGCCCGGCAGCCGCGAGAAGCGACCCCGCCGCAGGCGGCGGCGTGGCCTGGCCGTGATCGCCCTGCTCGTCGCCCTCGGCCTCGTCGGCGGTGGTGCGTGGACCGCGTGGGACGCGCTCGGCCCGGTGGTCGCCGGCCTGACCGAGAGCGACGACTACGAGGGCACCGGCACCGGCGAGGTCGCCGTGAAGGTGGAGAACGGCGACACCGGCACCGCCATCGCCCGCACCCTGCGCGAGGCCGGCGTCGTGAAGACCACCGACGCCTTCCTCTCCGCCGCCTCCGCGCAGCCGGGCATGGCGAGCATCCAGCCGGGCACCTACCGCCTGCGCGAGGGCATGTCCGCGGCCTCCGCGGTCGCGCTGCTGCTCGACCCCGCCTCCAAGATCACCTCCCGGCTGACCGTGCCGGAGGGGCTGCGCGCCACCCAGGTCGTCGCGCTCGTGGCCGAGCAGACCCCCATCCCCGCCGAGCAGCTCGAGGCCGCCCTGCGCGACCCGGCCGCGATCGGCCTGCCCGCCTCCGCCGGCGGGGACCCGGAGGGCTACCTCTTCCCCGCCACCTACGAGGTCGACCCCGACGAGACGGCCGCGGAGCTGCTCGGCGAGATGGTCGCGCGCACCCAGCAGGCCCTGGCCGAGCTGGGCGTGCCGCCCGAGCGCGAGCGCGAGGTCGTCGTGAGCGCGAGCATCGCGCAGAAGGAGGCGCGCACCCCCGAGGACATGGCCAAGGTGACGCGGGTGCTCGCCAACCGCATCGCCGACGGGATGCTGCTGCAGCTGGACTCCACCGTCAGCTACGGCACCGGCGGGACCACGGTGACCACCACCGCCGCCGAGCGCGCCACCGACACCCCGTGGAACACCTACCTGCACCCGGGCCTGCCCGCCGGGCCGATCTCCAACCCCGGCGAGGACGCGCTGCGCGCGGCGGTCAACCCCGAGCCGGGGCCGTGGATGTACTTCGTCACCGTGGACCTGGCGACGGGGGAGACCCGCTTCGCCACCACCGGCGCCGAGCACGCCGCGAACGTGGAGCTGTTCCGCCGGTACCTGAGGGAGAACCCGGAGACCCCGTGAGAGCCGCTGTCTGCGGATCGCCCATCACGCACTCCCTCTCCCCGGTCCTGCACCGGGCCGCCTACGCGGCCCTGGGCCTGCACGACTGGGAGTACGGGCTGCTGGAGGTCGACGAGCGGGGCCTGCCCGCCCTCGTGGCGTCCCTGGACACCGGGTGGGCCGGGCTGAGCCTGACGATGCCGCTCAAGCGCGCCGTGCTGCCCCTGGTGGACGAGGTGGAGGACGTCGCGCTCGCGGTCGAGGCCGTCAACACCGTCGTGGTCACCGCGCGCACCCCGGCGCGCCCGGGCCGCGCCGGGGTGCACCTGCGCGCGGAGAACACCGACGTGCACGGCGTCGTGGCCGCCCTGGCCGAGGCGGGCGCGCGCCGCGTCGAGCGCGGCGCCGTGGTGGGCGGGGGCGCCACCGCCCGCTCGGCGCTGGTGGCGCTGCTGCGCGCCGGCTGCCCGCGCCCGGTGGCCGTGGTGCGCAGCCCCGCGCGCGCCGAGGAGCTGCACGGGGTCGCCGCCCGCCTGGGCGGGCGGGTGGACGTGCGCGGCTGGGACGAGCTGCCCAGCGCCCTGCAGGCCGACGTCGTCGTCTCCACCGTCCCCATCGGCGCCTCGGCGGACGTGGCCGCGGTACTGGCACCCGCCGCCGCGCCGGGCGGCGCGCGCCCGGCGCCGCTGCTGCTCGACGTCGTCTACGCGCCCTGGCCCACACCGCTGGCGAGGGCCTGGCACGGCCCGGTGATCGGCGGCTTCGAGATGCTGCTGCACCAGGCGGCCGCGCAGGTCACGCACATGACCGGCCGGAGCGCCCCCCTGGCGGCCATGCGCGCGGCCGGGCTGGCCGAGCTGCGGGCGCGCGCGAGCACCTGAGCCGCACCCCCCCACCGCGTCCCCCTCCCTCACCCGAACGGCTGACCGCGCCGCCCGGGGCGTCGCCCGGCCTCAAGGCGCCCCGTCCGCGCGCCGACAGGGTCAGGACGGGCGCCGACCAGCGGTGCCGTCGCGCGCCGTGGCGGGCGCCGTCGAGGGGAGCGAGATGAACGACGCGGGTGCCGGCCCCCGGCCGGACGGGGCGTACGTGCCCGTCAACCTGCAGCCGGACGGTTCCGTGGCCCCGCGCCGCGACGTCAGCGCGCTGCTGGCCAAGCTCACCGGCGAGGTCCCCGCCGCGGCCGCTCCCGCGGTCGCCGGCCTCGCCCCCGAGGTGCCCGCCCCCCGCGCCACGCACGCCCTCGCGCCCTCCCCGGCCGACGAGCTGGTGCGCCCCGCGGTGCCGCAGCTGGCCCCCGAGCCGGCCCCCGCCGCGCAGGTGGAGGCGCTGGTCACCACCGGCGGCGAGAGCGAGGAGGCGCCGCTGAAAGTCAACGACGTGCTGATCGCCGCCCTGGAGGCCGGCGCCTCCGACGTGCACCTGACCTCCGGCGCTGAGCCCACCGTGCGCCTGTCCGGCGAGCTGACCGCGCTGCCCGGCTTCGGGCGCATGACCCCGCCGGTGCTGCAGCGGGCCGTCTACACCATCCTCACGCAGAAGCAGCGCGAGCAGTTCGAGGCGAACCTCGAGCTGGACTTCGCCTACGCGGTGCCCGGGCACTCGCGCTTCCGCGTCAACGTCTACCGCCAGCGCGAGTCCGTCGGCGCGGCGTTCCGGCGCATCCCCTACGAGATCAAGCCGCTGGAGGACCTGGGCGTCCCGCCGGTGGTGGGCTCCTTCGCGAACCTGCAGCGCGGGTTCGTGCTCGTCACCGGCCCCACCGGCTCGGGCAAGTCCACCACGCTGGCCTCGATCGTGGACCTGGCGAACCGCACCCGCAAGGACCACATCATGACCGTGGAGGACCCCATCGAGTTCCTCCACCGCCACAAGAGCTGCCTGGTGAACCAGCGCGAGGTGGGGGAGGACACGAAGTCCTTCGCCAGCGCCCTCAAGCACGTGCTGCGCCAGGACCCCGACATCATCCTCGTCGGCGAGATGCGCGACCTGGAGACCATCTCGGTGGCGCTGACCGCCGCCGAGACCGGTCACCTCGTCTTCGGCACCCTGCACACCCAGGACGCCGCGCAGACCATCGACCGCGTCATCGACGTCTTCCCGCCCCACCAGCAGCAGCAGATCCGCGTGCAGCTCGCCGGCGCGATCCAGGGCGTGGTGTGCCAGACGCTGTGCAAGCGCGCCGACGGCCAGGGCCGCGTGGTGGCCACCGAGGTGCTCGTCGCCACCCCCGCGATCCGCAACCTCATCCGCGAGGGCAAGACCCACCAGATCGGCTCGGCCATGCAGGCCGGCGCCCAGTTCGGCATGCACACCCTCGACCAGCACCTCGCCGAGCTCGTGCGCACCCGCCAAATCACCTTCGAGCACGGCCTGGAGAAGTGCCACGCCGCCGACGAGTTCCGCCGCCTGACCGGCCGGCACTGAGAGGGGACCGACCGATGGCCACCGCCACCAAGACGCGCTCGAAGAGCGCCAAGCAGGGTCAGCGGACGTTCGCGTACGCCGCGCGCGACCGCGCCGGCACGCTGGTCAAGGGGACCCTCGAGGCCGCCGACCAGCAGGCCGTCGTCGGCCGCCTGCTCAGCCAGGGCCTCGCCCCCGTCTCCGTCGCGGAGTCGAAGGCCGGGCAGGGCATGCAGATGGAGATCAGCCTGCCGGGCTCGAACCGGGTCAAGCTCAAGGACCTGGCGCTGATGTCGCGGCAGTTCGCCACGATGGTCTCCTCCGGCCTGACGCTGCTGAAGGCGCTCGCGATCCTGGCCGAGCAGACGCAGAGCAAGAAGCTGGCCGCCACCCTGCAGGAGGTGCGCGGGGAGGTCGAGGGCGGCACCGCGCTGTCGACCGCGCTGGCCAAGCACACCGACGTCTTCCCGCCACTGATGATCAACATGGTCCGCGCCGGCGAGGTCGGCGGCTTCCTCGACCAGGTGCTGCTGCAGCTCGCGGAGAACTTCGAGGCCGAGGTGAAGCTGCGTGCGAAGGTGAAGTCCGCGATGACCTACCCGGTCGTCGTCTTCGTCATCGCCATCCTCGCCGTCGCCGGCATGCTCCTGTTCATCGTGCCGATCTTCGCGAAGATGTTCTCCGACATGGGCGGGGAGCTGCCGCTACCCACCAAGATCCTCGTGGCCATGTCGCACGGGCTGCGCTTCGCCGGGCCCGGCATCGTCGTCCTCGCCATCGTCGTGCCGATCGTGTGGCGCAAGGTGAAGGACCAGCCGTCCGTCCGCAACGTGGTGGACCCGCTCAAGCTCAGGGTGCCGATCTTCGGCCTGCTCGCGCAGAAGATCGCCCTGAGCCGCTTCACCCGCAACCTGGGCACCATGCTGCGCTCGGGCGTGCCCATCCTGCAGAGCCTGGAGATCGTCGGCAGCGCCTCGGGCAACGTCGTCATCGAGCGCGCCTCCAGCGACGTCATGGAGAGCGTGCGCGGCGGCAAGGCGCTGGCCGCGCCGCTGGCCGAGCACAAGGTGTTCCCGGCGATGGTCGTGCAGATGATGAGCGTCGGCGAGGACACCGGCGCGCTGGACTCCATGCTGCACAAGATCTCCGACTTCTACGACCAGGAGGTCGAGGCGACCACGGAGGCGCTGACCAGCCTCATCGAGCCGCTGATGATCGCCTTCCTCGGCGGGATCGTCGGTGCGATGATCGTGGCGATGTACATGCCGATCTTCGGCGTGTTCGAGCTGATCAACTGATGACCGGCGGTCGGTCCGCACCCGCCGCAGGCGGGGGGCGGGACGCGGGTTTCGCCCTGGTCGAGCTGCTCGTCGTGATGGTCGTCATCGGCGTCCTCGCGGCCATCGCGGTGCCGGTCATGGTGGAGCAGCGACGCAAGGCCGCGGACGCCGGGCTCAAGACGGACCTGCGGGCGCTGGCCGAGGCGCAGGAGACCCACTACACCGACTTCCAGGCGTATCTGCCCGTGGCGCCCACCTCGACCCCGACGGTGGTCGACGCCATCGACCTGTCGCCGGGCAACAGCGTCTCGGTGACCCTCAACGCCGGCGGATCCGCCTACTGCGTGCTGGCGTCCAACCCGCGCGCATCACGGCCGTGGGTCTACGTCAGCAGCGCCGGGGGGCAGCAGCCGGCGTCCGTGACGGCCTGCCCCGCCTCGTTCTGACCGCCCGTCCCGACCCGCGGCTCCCCTCGGCCCGTGAGCACCCCGCTCACGGGCCGTCGTCGTCCCCGGCGGGGGTCGTTGGGCCGACCGGGTGAGCCCGTGAGATCGGTGCTCAAGGAGGGGGGAGCCGGGGCCGAAGAACTGGGTACAAGAGCCGCACACCGCGAACCCGGTGCGCGACCAGCGAGCGGCTCCGGACCTGACACGAAGGGGAGCGTCGCATGCTCGCTCGCATCCGCAAGTCGATGGAGGAGAAGGACCAGGGCTTCACCCTGATCGAGCTCCTCGTCGTCATGATCATCATCGGCATCCTGGCCGCCATCGCCATCCCGGTGTTCCTGAACCAGCGCAAGAAGGCCGTCGACGCGTCCATCAAGTCGGACCTGAAGACCATCGCCACCGCGCTAGAGACCAACTACACCGACACGGGCGCCTACACCGCCCCCACCGGCACCGCGCCGGACCTGACGGTGGGTACCGACACGGTCAAGGTCACCAACGGCAACACCTTCGTCTTCACCGCGGTCGACACCACCGGTTTCTGCCTCGCCGGTTCGGCCGCCGCCGGCAAGGCCTCGCGCACCTGGTACTACAACAGCACCAAGGGTGGCCAGCTGGCCGCCACCGCGACCGGCTGCTGACCCTGAGCAGCTGAGGACGCGACGCACCCGAGGTGGGTGATCCCGGACCACCGGGGTCACCCACCTCGTCGCACGTCAAGAACCATCCCCACGGCCCAGGAGCGGCAGATGCGCACCCCACCCCGGACACGAGAGGACGAGGGGTTCACCCTCGTCGAAGTCATCGTCTCCATGCTCATCTTCGCGCTGCTGTCCACGGCCGTGCTGGGCCTCGTCGTCAAGACGCTGCGCACCACCGACACGGCCAACGAGAAGCAGGTGGCGGTCAACCTGGCCGAGGCGAAGAAGGAGTTCTTCCTCGGCACCGAGTGGAGCCGGGTCGCCGACGACACCGACGTCGTCGCCGAGGACGGCAGTCCGTGGACGCCGGCGTCGAAGGGCGTGGCCTACACGGTCACGAGCGCGATCACGCTCATCCCCAGCGCCGACAACGCGTGCAGCTCCAACGGCGCCGACCTCACCCGCAAGCGGGTCGAGGTCTCGGTCACCTGGCCGGGCATGGGGGTGAACGACCTGGTGCGCAACGAGTCGTTCCGCCGCATCTACCAGTCCGACGCCCCCAGCACGCCCGGCGCGCTGGGCTGGCAGGTCGACACGCCCGTGCGTTCCAGCAGCGGGACCTGGCAGCACCGCGGATACCCGGGGATCCGGGGCACCCTCTTCGACGCGGCCGGCGCCACCGTCGCCACGGCCGTCACCGACACCGACGGCTGCCTCGTCTTCTCCGGCCTGGAGAACGGCACCTACACCGCCGTCATCAACACCCAGGGGCACGTCGGCCAGGACAACAAGCAGCAGCAGGTGCGCACCAGCGCGGTCACCGCGGGGAAGATGGCCGTCGTCGAGGCGCTGCGCTACGCCCGCCCCGGCAGCGCCCTCCTGCAGGTGAGCGCCGGTGCGGCGCCGGCGCCCGCGCCGGTCGGCGCGTGGACCGGGCTGGGCGCCGTGCTCTACGCGGACACCGTCGGCGGCTACGCCGTGCGCCCGGCGTGCACCGCGGGGCAGGACCCCCTCACCACGCCGTGCCTGGGCGCCGACGGCACCGTCGGCCTGCTCTACCCCGCCAAGACGTACACGGGGTACCTCGGCACCTGCGCCGCCTCCGCGGCGACCGCGACCGACTTCACGCCGGCGACCGCGCCCCCGGCGCCCGTCGTCCAGGTCCGTCTCGGCTCGGCGAGGATCACCGTCGTGAAGAGCGCGAGCGCGAGCACCGTCAAGGTCACCGCGACGCAGGCCGGCGGTGCCTCCTGCTCCGGGCAGAGCGTGGACCTGGGTACGGTCACCTTCGGCCTCGTGGAGACGTCCAAGGAGCTCCCGGTGCTCGGCCTGCCCCTCGGCGACTGGACGCTGCGTGCCACGAGCACCACCACGGGGCTGTCCGGGCTGCCGGTGCCGCTGCAGCTGACTTCGGCCAACACCACCGCCGCCGCGCCCAAGACCGCGTCGGTGAGCGCCCCATGATCGCCCGGTTGCGCCGCGCGGCGGCCCGTCCCGACGGGGACGAGGGTCTGACCCTGGCCGAGACGGTCGTCACGATGGCCGTCGGTTCCCTGCTCATGGCCCTGGTGACCGTCTTCACCGTGCAGCAGCTGCGCACCGTGGACTACGCCGAGGAGCGCGCCACGGCCGGCGCCCAGATGGCCAGCGCCCAGGACGCCATCGGCAAGCGGCTGCGCACCATGCTGCTGGTCAACTCCGACAACACGGCCCTGCGACAGCCGCCCCTGCCCGGCGGCGCGCCCGGCCCCGAGATCGACGGACCGGTCGCGGCGGGTCCCGAGGTGCTGGGCTTCTACACCTACCTGTCGAACACCCCGAACGCGCCGGCCACGGAGGCGCTGCGCGTGCAGGAGGTGTGGGTGTGGGTGCGCACCGCCACCGACGGCAAGCGCACGCTGTGCGAGCAGACCCGCGTTCGCGAGCGCTCCATCGACCCCTTCGTCCTGCTGCCGGCGAGCCCCGCCGTCGACCTGTCCGCTGTGCAGAACCGCACGTGCCGGGTGCTGGTCGAGCGCCTGGCGCCGTACGACGCCACCCGGCCGCTGTTCAGCTACGTGACCGACGCCTACGACCCGCTGGCGGGCCCGCCGCGCGCCGTCGTGGCCGCCGGTCAGGACGCCGAGGTGGTGGCCGACCCTGTGGCCGACGCGAGCCAGCTGCGCGCCGTCCGGGTGAACCTGCGCGCTCGGGCGAGCACCGGTCACCGCACCACGGTCCTGGAGAGCACCTCCACCACCCAGCTCCTCAACAAGATCGGACGGACGTCGTGATGCGCACCCGATGGTTCCGGCGCGATGAGGGCTTCACCATGCTGGCCGTGCTGGCGAGCGCCGTGCTCGTCATGGGCCTGGTGCTCGCCGGCATCGCGTTCGCCGTGGCGGCGCACCGCGCCACCCGCGCCTCCCAGGACGACAAGGGCGCGCTCTCCGCGGCGCAGGCCGGTCTGCAGGACTACATCCACCGCCTCAACGCCTGCGAGGACTACTACCGGTTCCCCGCCAACGCGTGCACCGGTGCCACTCCCAACCCGGGGATCCGGCTGCAGGCCACGGACACCAACGTCGCCCTGGTCCCCGGAACCGCGGGCACCGAGCGTTCCGAGTACTCGCAGCGGGTGCTCAACGACCCGTCCAAGAGCACCGGCCTGCTGCGCGTCGAGATCATCGGCCAGGTCCGCAACACGGTCACCGACACGATCCGTGAGAGGCGCTCCCTCGTGGTGGACCTCAGCCGCAAGGGGTTCCTGAACTTCCTCTACTACACCGACTTCGAGACGTTCAGCCCCGCCAACACCCGGCTGACCAAGCCGGTGCAGTACCACACGCCATCCTCCAACCAGAACGTCACCGCCAACGGCACGGGTGTCACGTACACCCTGCAGCAGGGCAAGACGTACACCATCGCCCAGCCCACGCTCGACCAGGTGACACGCGGTTGCGCGCGCTACTACTACGCCACGAAGAACGGCGCCCAGACGGTCCCTGGCCGCAGCACCTTCCCGCGCACCCTGACCGGTCCCGGGCTGCCCAGCACCGGCATCGAGTACTGGCCCACGACCGCCTCCAACGCCGGCGGCATCACGTCGTACCAGTGCTTGACCATCAACTTCAGCGGCACCGACACCTTCGACGGCGACGTGCACTCCAACGACGCCATGAGCATCAGCGGCCCGGTCGTCTTCAAGAAGAAGGTGACCACCAACTGGAAGACCACCGGCAACACCTGGTACGGCTCCTCCAACCCCTCCCCGTCGGGCAACACGCCCAAGTACTCGGAGTACCTGCCCCTGCCGGCCACCACCGACAAGCAGGCCGACGCCGCCGCGCAGAACGGGTGCGTCTACACGGGGCCGACGTCCATCGAGTTCCTCGCCGACGGCAGGATGCGCGTGCGCAGCCCCCTCACGCTCGGCGGGTCGGTCCGTCCCGGTTGCTCCGCGGTCGCCGGCGTCACGCCCATGACCCAGGAGCAGGTCGTCAACGGTCCGGCCAACGGCGTGGTGTACGTGCAGAAGGCGACCGGGGCGGGCAGCTGCCTGAGCTTCCAGAACGATCCCAACGACGTCACCAACTACGACAACGCCGGCTGCACGCGTGGCGACGCCTTCGTGCGAGGCACCGTCAAGGGGCGCTTCACCGTCGCCGCCGAGCACGACGTCGTCGTCACCGGGAACGTGCGCTACAACTCCGGCACCACCGGGACGGACGCGCTGGGTCTGGTCGGCACCAACAACGTCGCCGTCTGGCACCCGGTGACGTCCGCCGGCGTGAACATCAACCCGCCGGCCGACCTGGAGATCAACGCGGCGATCGCCTCCACGGGCAACAGCTTCACGGTCTTCAACTACGGTCAAGGCTCCAAGCTGGGCACCTTGACCGTCAAGGGCGTCATCATCCAGCGCTACCGCGGCCCGGTGGCCACCGGGTCCGGCACCACGACCACCAGCGGCTACGGGAAGAACTACGTCTTCGACAACCGCCTGGTCAGCGTCCCGCCGCCCGTCTTCGTCGAGCCCGTGCTGAACTCGTGGGACATCAACTCGATCTCGACGCAGCGGTGACCGCGCTCGCCGCGGGCCTGCTCGGCCTGCTCGTCGGCTCGTTCCTCAACGTCGTGGTCCACCGCGTGCCGCGGGGGGAGTCGGTGGTGCACCCGCCCAGCTCCTGCCCAGGCTGCGGGTCGGGCATCCGCGCCCGCGACAACGTGCCGGTGCTCTCCTGGCTGGTGCTGCGCGGGCGCTGCCGCGCCTGCGCAGCACCCATCAGCGCCCGCTACCCCCTCGTCGAGCTCGGCACCGGCGTGGTCTTCGCCGCGGTGGCCGCGATCGTGGGTCCCACGTGGGCGCTGCCGGCCTACCTGTACCTGGCCGCGATCGCCGTCGCGCTGTCGGCCATCGATCTGGACGTGCACCGGCTGCCCGACGCCATCGTGCTGCCCTCCTACCCCGTCGTCGCCGCGCTGCTGCTGGTGGCCAGCTGGGGGAGCGGGCAGTGGGACGCGGCCCTGCGCGCCGTGGCCGGTGCCCTGGCGATGCTGCTGCTCTACGTCGTGCTCTTCGTCGCCAAGCCCGGCGGGATGGGCCTGGGTGACGTCAAGCTCGCCGGCGTGCTGGGCATGCTGCTGGGCTGGTGGGGCTGGGACGCGCTCGTGCTCGGCGCTTTCGCCGCGTTCGTCCTGGGCGGCGTGGCCGCGGTCGGTGTCGTGCTCACCGGCCGCGGCGGGCGCGGCGCGAAGATCCCGTTCGGCCCGGCCATGCTCGGTGGCGCGCTGCTCGCCCTGCCGGCCGCCGCACCGGTCGCCGGCTGGTACCTCGGGCTCATGGGGCTGACGCCGTCCGCGTGACGCGCGCGCACCCGGTGACCGAACCCTCAAGACCGGCCCCTGCACGACCGATCACCACAGCGGGCCCGCGACGCGCGGGCCGCGAACCCAACGACGATGGAGGCGACGTGCCGGGACGAACCGCGATCGGTCTCGACATCGGGACGTCCGGTGTCCGCGCCGCCGAGCTGTCCTACGGCCGCGGCGGGGTGACGCTCGAGAAGTTCGGGCAGGTGGCCCTGCCCGAGGGCGCCGTGCGCGACGGCGAGGTCGTCGACCGCGCCGCCGTCGTCGACGCCCTGAAGACGCTCTGGAAGGCCAGCGGGTTCAAGGGCAAGAAGGTCGCCCTCGGGGTGGCCAACCAGCGCGTCGTCGTCCGCCAGGTCGACCTGCCGTGGATGCCCCTGGCCGAGCTGAAGGCCTCCCTGCCCCTGCAGGTGCAGGACTACCTGCCCCTGCCCGTGGACGAGTGCCTCATCGACTTCCACGTCACCGAGGAGGTCGTCGACGGCGAGACCCGCCTGCTGCGCGGCCTGCTCGTCGCCGCCGCCCGCGAGATGGTCAGCGCCAACGTCGCCGCCGTGGAGGCGGCCGGTCTGCGCGCCACGGGTGTGGACCTGACCTCCTTCGCCGTGCTGCGCAGCGTCGGCAAGCCCTTCGGCGACGTCGCCACCGAGGCACTCGTCGACATCGGCGCGCGCATCTCCAACCTCGTCATCCACTCCGGCGGGCAGCCCCGCTTCGTGCGCGTGCTGCTCAGCGGCGGCCAGGACGTCACCGACGCCATCGCCGAGCGGCTCGGTCTGTCGGCGCCGCTGGCCGAGTCCGTCAAGCGCGGGTCGCTGGAGGACCTCTCCGAGCAGGACCGGTCGCTGGCCGACAGCGCCGTCGACCTCATGCTCGAGGTCTTCGTCGACGACATCCGCAGCTCCATGGACTACTACGCCGCGTCCCACCCCGCCTTCCCCGTCGAGCGCATCGTCCTCTCCGGCGGCGGCTCGCTGCTGCACGGCGTCGCCGAGCGGCTCGAGGCCGTCACCCGCAAGCCGGTCGTCCCGGCCGACCCCACCGCGGGCCTGCACGTGGGGCGCACCGGTCTCGACGAGCAGCAGCTCGCGACCGTCCAGCCCCTGGCCGCGGTCCCCGTCGGTCTCGCCCTCGGAGTGATCTCATGAGCTTCCAGACCCTCGAGGCCGTCGCGGCCCGCACGCGCGTGGTCCGGGTCGACCTGCTGCCCCGCGACTTCGAGGTCGCCCGACGCGGCCGGCTGCTGCGCGCCGGTCTCGGCGTGGCGCTCGCCGGCGTCGTCGGCTTCGCCGCCACCGCCTACGCCGTCACCGCCGGCCACGTCGACGCGGCGAACCAGTCGCTCGCCACCGAGCAGACCCGCACCGCGCAGCTGCAGGCCGAGCAGGCCCCCTACGCCGAGGTGCCTGCCGTCATCGCCCAGGTCGAGGCGGTGCGGGCCGTGCAGAGCGAGCTGGCCGCCTCCGACGTGCCCTGGTACGCCTACCTCGACCAGCTCGCCGCCGGTGCTCCCGAGGACCTGCAGATGACCTCGGTGGAACTGGCCAGCTCGAGCGCCGCCGAGCAGCTGCCCGTGGCCGCCGCCGCGGACGGCTCCATCGTGCCCACGGTGGGCCTGCTCACCGTGACCGGGGAGACGATCTCCCAGGACAAGGTGGCGGACTGGATGGACCAGGTCGCCGGGATCGACGGCTTGTCGAACCCCGTGCTGACCACCTCCACGCGCGCCGAGGACACCGGCGTCATCACCTTCACCGCCACCGCCACCGTGACCGGCGACGCCGTGCCGGCGCAGCGGTGACCGCCGAGACGACGGGAGGCTCGACGACGTGACGAGCTCGAAGAACACCCTCTGGATCGCGGGCACCGGCGTCCTCGCCGTCCTGGTCCTGCTGGCCACCTGGTTCCTGCTCATCTCGCCCAAGCGGGCCGAGGCCGTGGACATCGCCACCCAGGAGGCGGGCGTGCGCCAGTCCAACGCCCGCCTGGCCGCGCAGACCGAGCTGCTGCGCTCGCAGTTCGCCACCCTGGGCGATCGCCAGGCCGAGCTCGCCGCCGCCCGCGCCGCTCTGCCCGACGCCACGCAGGTGCCCGCCCTGATCCGTCAGTTCAGCACCTACGCGAAGTCCTCCGGCGTCGTCCTGAGCGCCCTCGAGCCCGGTTCGATCGCGCCCTACGCCGCGCAGGGCCCGGCGGACGCCGCCGCTGCGGCGACCGGTGCCGTCGCCGGTGGCCTGCTCACGCAGCCGCTCACCGTGACCGTCGACGGCTCCTTCGCCGGCACCGAGCTGTTCGTCAAGAACCTCCAGGCCGACATGCAGCGCTTCCTGCTCGTCGACTCCGTCGCCGTGCGCACCGGCACCACCGAGGGATCGGTGACCACCTCGATCACCGGGCGGGTCTTCGTGCTGCAGGACGCGGCCACGGCCGCGACCTCCCTCTCCCAGGCCGCCGCCCAGCCGGCCACCACCCCGGACGCCTCGGCGTCCTCGACCGAGACGACGGTGAGCTGATGAGCGAGCAGTCGCCGCCCGAGACGGGCGAGAAGCCCCTGCCCGCGTTCGACGCGCCGGTCGCCGCCGGCCGCTCGCGCGCCGCGCGTTCCCTCGTCGCCGCCGCTGCCGCGGTGGTCGTCCTCGGCGGTGCCTCCGGCAGCCTGCTGTGGCTGAGCAGCGCCCCGGGGATCGACGAGGCCGGTGCCGTCGCCGTCGCCCCCGGCGCTCGCGCCACGCCCGAGGTGACCCCGACGGGCGAGCCCGGCCCCGGGACGGCGTTCGCCTTCAACGGCCGCGACCTCTTCGCCAACACGGTGGGGCCGCGCGATGCCGCGGGTGCTCCGGCGGCCACGACCGAGGCGCCGGCGGGCGCACCCGCCGCGCCGGCCGTGACGGCGCCGATCGCCGTCCCCCCCGTGGTCACCGTCGTCCCGGTCCCCTCCCCGACGAGCACGACGACCACGGCGTGGCCCACGCCCGGTTCGGGCCCCACCGTCGCGCCGGCGCCCACCGCCCAGCCCACCGCCCAGCCCACCCCCGCGACACCGACGCCGTCGCGCTCCACAGCGCCCGCCTGGGAGATCTCCTCCTACCGCTACCTGGGCGCCGACCCGGAGAACCCGTGCGGGACCAACTTCCAGGTCCACTACAGCGAGAACCACGGCGGGTACTGCCAGAACCTCGCCGACGGCGCCGTCCTGTACCCGGCTGACATCACGTTCCGCGGTGATGTCGGCGGCAACGCGCTCATCACCTCCAACCGCGGCATCCGTCAGGGCTGGCTCGTGCCGGCGGAGCAGCAGGTGCCCTCCGCGGCGATGGGCGCCTCGCACCACGTGGTGCGGTCGATCGGCGTGCTCGGCGGGAGCACCTACTTCTTCCAGGTCGACCGCGGATCGTCGGTCAAGGTCTCCGTGGACGAGCTGATCCCCGGGACCACCTTCACGTTCCTGGGGCTGGAGTACGAGGGCCTCGAGCCGCCCGGGATGAACTTCTTCGTCAAGGACGCGGACGGTGTCGTCTGGTACGGCAGCTTCGGCGGCACCGAGGACGACGGCATCCTCTTCTGATCGAGCGCTCGAACCCCGCCCCCACCCCAGCTCCCCACTCGCACACCCGGAGGTTCCTGATGGCCCGCACGACCCCGCGTCGGCTGCGGCGGGCGACGGCCACCGCCGTCCTCGCCGGTGCCGTGGCCGCCGTCGCGGTCGCGCCGGCGGACGCCAGCCCGACGCGCTTCCACCGCACCTTCGGCTACGACCGCTACGCGACGTCGGTGGTGCTGGAGGACGGTCCGCTGGACACCGCCTACGTGGTGACGGGGGAGAGGTTCCCCGACGGGCTCACCGCGGGGGCGGTGGCGGGACGCGACCTCGCCAACGTCTACCTGACCCCGCAGGCGCAGTTGACCAAGGAGGTGCGCGAGCGCCTCGTCAACGCCCGGCGGATCGTCGTCGTCGGCAGCGAAGGTGCCGTCGGGCGCGACGTCATGACGTGGTTGCAGCAGAACACCCGGGCTGAGCTGAGCCGGACCGGCGGCTCCGACCGCTACGAGACGGCGGCGCTGCTGTCCGCCGCGAACTACGCGCCGGGTGTCCAGGACGTGCTCATCGCCACCGGTGAGGACTTCCCCGACGCCCTGGCGGCGTCCGCCGCCGCGGCCAAGCGGGGGGTCCCCCTGCTGCTCGTGCGCACCGACGCGGTGCCCGAGGTGGTCGTGGCCGAGCTGAAGCGCCTGGCGCCGCGTTCCGTGACCCTGGTCGGTGGCGAGGGCACGGTGTCGGCGGCGGTGCAGCAGCAGCTCGCCGGCACCACCGGGGCGCCGGTCCGCCGGATCGCCGGCCAGGACCGCTACGGCACCGCCGTCGCCCTCTCGCGCGAGTACTTCACGGCGGCGGACACCGCTGAGGCGTTCGTCGTCTCCGGTGCCGCGTGGGCGGACGCCGTCACCGCCGGGGCCGCGGCCGGCCGCGGTCGTGGCCCGCTGTTCCTCACGCCTGCCGACTGCGTGCCGCAGGAGGTCAACCTGGCGGTCGAACGCGTCGATCCCGGGACGCTGCAGGTGGTGGGCGGGCCGGACCGCGTCTCCGAGGCAGCCGCCAAGCGCACCAGTTGCGGTGCCGGGGTGAAGACCTACCTGGAGGACCTCGGTGAGCCCGCCGGCAACGCCCGCTACGAGATCGACCACGCGACCCTGGGTGGGGTCTTCTACCCGCGCACCGTCTCCTACGACACCGACCCGCGGAACTCCGAGTACCGCACCTGGAGCCTGGGCACCCGCTTCGAGCGCTTCACCGCGGTGGCCGGCGTCCTCGACGGTTCCACGGGTGGGCTGACCAGCCGCGTCGAGCTCTTCGGCGACGAGGTCAGCCTCGGTGCGTGGGACGTCTCGCAGGGCAGGCCGGCCGTGATCGACGTCGACGTGAGGGGTGTGGACAACCTCAAGGTCGTCACCACGTCCTCCCGGCGCACCGCGACCGTCCCGACGGACAACAACGTCTACCTCGGCGACGCGGCGGTGCGCTGACCCCACCACCGTCCCCGGCTCCGCGCGGGCTCCACCCCTCCCGGTGGAGCCCGCGCGCGTTCACCCGCGGGTGAAGGTCCCCGCTGCCGGGGCCACGCGCACGCTGTCCATCCGGACCTGCTCGGGCAGCACGGCGACGTCGTGCCAGCCGTCCTCGTCGCGTGCGACGAGGAGCCGGTCCGCCTCGCGCAGCAGGAGCCGCTCGTCCTGCGGCCCGCGGGCGACGTCGGTGTGCCCGGCGAACCAGTACCCCGGGGAGAGGCTGCGCACGAAGGGCAGCGAGACCGGCCGGTCGTGCTCGCTGAACGCGGCGAACGCCTGCCCGTCGACCACGGGCCCGTAGCGCGGTTCCAGGCGGACGGTCATCTCCCGCCCGAGTTCGTGCCCGTCCGCGCGCAGCACCGCGGTGCACACCTCGTCGTCGCCGTGGGGCGGGCCCGGCGGCTCCAGCCAGGTCACCGCCATCAGGTGCGCGTCCGCCGACCACTGCACCGCCGTCTCCGCCGACCAGCCGGCGTCGGGTGTGCGCCACACCTCTCGAGCCGGCCCACCGCCGACCGGCACCAGGACCAGGGTGACGTCGCTCGTCCACTCGCCGTCCTCGCCCGGTCGTGACGGGGTGCACAGCAGCGCGACGGTCGAGCCGTCGGGTGACAGCGCACCGGTGCGCACCTCGTCCGGGCAGCCGGGCAGCGGCCGCACCGTCCGGCTGGGCACGTCGGCCACCAGCAGCGCCCACTCCGTCCACGAGGTGGTGAGTCCCTCCGAGGTCTTACAAGCCGTTGCATTAGTTCGTCGGAGGTAGTCGACGGGCACAGATCAGCGTGATCGCCAGGCGGGCCAGCGCGGTGATCGTGGTGTTGCTGGTGTCGTAGCGCAGCGCCAGGCGCTTGTAGTT
>NZ_JBJLRD010000021.1:0-68005 GCF_050871305.1 Kineococcus gypseus
GGCCCCGCCCCCGGCGGGGCGGGGCCGCGGCGCTCAGAGGTCGCGCAGGCGCGGGACGACCCGCTCGCCGACGCGGGCGACCCAGCCGGGCAGGTCCCCGCCGCCGTAGGGGCTGACCCACACCTGCGAGATCCCCATCCGCGCGTACGCCTCCATCGCGCTCAGGAACGCGTCCGGGTCGGCCAGCGGGTCGGTGCCGGTGATGACGGTGCGCTCCACCTGCGCGGGGTCGCGGCCGACGTCGGCGCAGTGCCGGTCGAGCACCTGCAGCTTGCGGGCCAGCACGTCCGGACCGGCGTCGTAGAGGTTGCACGCCTGCGCGTGCTCGGCGACCAGCCGCAGCGTCTTCTTCTCCCCCGAGCCGCCGATGAGCACCGGCGGCCCGCCGGCCCGCAGGGGCCGGGGACGGCACAGCGTCTCGGCGAGGCGGTAGTGCTTCCCCTCGAACGCCCCGTCGTCCTCGCTCCACATCTGCCGGCACACCGCCAGCGCCTCCTCCAGGCGCTCGAAGCGCTCGGCCAGCGGCGGGAACGGCACGCCCAGGCCCGCGTGCTCGCGCTCGTACCAGGCCGCGCCGATGCCCAGCAGCGCGCGCCCGCCGGAGAGCACGTCGAGGGTGGCGACGGTCTTGGCGAGCAGGCCGGGGTGGCGGTACGTGACGCCGGTGACCAGCAGCCCCAGCTGCAGGTGCTCGGTCTGCCCGGCCAGGAACCCCAGGGCGGTGTAGCCCTCGAGCATGGGGTCCGTGGCCGGCGCCATCGCCTCCATCTGGAAGAAGTGGTCCATGAGGGTCAGGGTGCGGAAACCCGCCCCGTCGGCGGTGCGGGCGGTGGCCGCCAGGCCGGCGGCGATGCGGTCGTCACCGCCGAAGGGGGTGAAGTCGGCGACGTGCAGGGCGATGTCCACGGTCGGGCTCCTCGGGTGGGTGGGTCGGCTCAGCGGTGCACGGTGCTCATGTCGGGGTAGCGCTCCCCGGCGGTGGCGCCGACCGGCAGGACGGACTCCAGCCGCGCCAGCTCCTCGGCCGTGAGCTGCACGTGGACGGCGGCGAGGTTCTCCGCGAGGTAGCTGCGCCGCTTGGTGCCGGGGATGGGCACGACGTCCTCGCCCTGCGCCAGCAGCCAGGCCAGCGCCACCTGCCCGGCGGTGACGCCCTTCGCGTCGGCCAGGGCGCGGACCTCGTCGACCAGGGCGAGGTTGCGCTGGAAGTTCTCGCCCTGGAAGCGCGGGTTGCTGCGGCGGAAGTCGTCCGGCGCCAGGTCCTCGACGCTGCGCAGGGCGCCGGAGAGGAACCCGCGGCCCAGCGGGGAGTAGGGCACGAACCCGATGCCCAGCTCGCGCACGGTCGTCAGGACGCCGTCCTCCTCCACGTCGCGCGTCCACAGCGACCACTCGGTCTGCACGGCGGTGACGGGGTGCACGGCGTGGGCGCGGCGGATGGTGGCCGGCGCGGCCTCGCTGATGCCCAGGCGGCGCACCTTGCCCGCGGCGACGAGCTCGGACATCGCCCCCCAGGTCTCCTCCACCGGCACGGTGGTGTCCACGCGGTGCTGGTAGTACAGGTCGATCACGTCCACGCCCAGGCGCTGCAGGCTGGCGTCGCACGCCGAGCGCACGTACTCGGGGCGGCCGTTGACGCGCCGGCCGCCGTCGGGCAGGAACTCGTTGCCGAACTTCGTCGCCAGGACGACCTCGTCGCGCCGGGAGGCGATCGCGCGGCCGACCAGCTCCTCGTTGGTGAAGGGCCCGTACATGTCGGCGGTGTCGAGGAGCGTGACACCGGCGTCGAGGGCGGCGCCGATGGTGGCCAGGGACTCGGCCTCGTCACCGGTGCCGTAGAAGGCGCTCATGCCCATGCAGCCCAGGCCGAGGGCGGAGACGGTCAGCTCGGTGCCGTTGGCGGCGCTGCCGAGCGTGCGGGTGGGGACGTCCGTCGCGGGAGCCATGCCCCGAGCCTGCTGCTTCGAGCGCGCTCTAAGTCAAGCGGGGGCGCCGGCCCGCGCGGCCGCCGCGCCGGGGAGCACCTGCCGCTCGTAGCCCTCGATCTTCGCGGTGATCGCCCCGAGGTGCTCGGTGACCTCCGCGAGCTGGGCCAGCACCCGCTCGCGGTGCGCGCGCAGCAGCGCCAGCCGGGCGGCCTCGGTGCCCTCGCCCGCGCGCACCAGCTCGGCGTACTCGCGCACCTCGCGCACCGGCATCCCCGTGGCGCGCAGCCGCTGGACCATGACGATCCAGGTCAGGTCGCGCTCGTCGTAGCGGCGCCGCCCCGCCGGGGTGCGCGCCGGGGTGCCCACGAGGAGCCCCTCCGTCTCGTAGTAGCGCAGCGCGTGCGTGCTCAGGCCGAGGCGCTGGGCGGCCTCGGCGATCGACATGTCCGCGGTGCCGCGCTCCTCGGTGGTCGTCACGGGGCCAGTGTGCCCCGCCGCGCCCCAGCGGGCGCCAGCGGTGGCAGGAGCGTCCCGGCGGGGGTAGGACGGGTCCGGCAGCGTCGGCGGGGCGTCGGCGTCGGACGCGTGCGGAGGAGGACCCCAGGTGGCGATCGCGACGATCAACCCGGCGACGGGCGAGACGGTGCGGGAGTTCGAACCGCTGGGCGAGCAGGAGCTGGAGGACCGGATCGCGCGGGCCTCGGCGGCCTTCGCCTCCTACCGCCTGACGGACGTGCAGCAGCGGGTGGGCTGGCTGCGCGCGGCCGCCGACGTGCTGGACGCCGACGCCGACGACGTCGCCGCCCTGATGACGCTGGAGATGGGCAAGACGCTGGCCGCCGCGAAGGCCGAGGTCGCCAAGTGCGCCGGCGCGCTGCGCTACTACGCCGAGCAGGGACCTGGCTTCCTCGAACCCCGCCCGGCCGACGCCGCCGCGGTGGGCGCGCAGGACGCGTACGTGACGTACCAGCCCCTCGGCGTGGTGCTGGCGGTCATGCCGTGGAACTTCCCGCTGTGGCAGGCGATGCGCTTCGCGGCCCCGGCGCTGATGGCCGGCAACGTCGGGCTGCTCAAGCACGCCAGCAACGTGCCGCAGACCGCCCTGTACATGGAGGAGCTGTTCCGCGAGGCCGGTTTCCCCGACGACGTGTTCCAGACGCTGCTCATCGGCTCGGGCACCATCGAGCGGGTCCTGCGCGACGACCGGGTGGCGGCGGCCACCCTCACCGGCAGCGCCCCCGCCGGGCAATCGGTGGCCTCCATCGCCGGCGACGCCCTCAAGCCCACCGTGCTCGAGCTCGGCGGCAGCGACCCGTTCGTCGTGATGCCGTCGGCGGACCTGGAGACCGCCGCGGGGGTGGCGGTCACCGCGCGGTGCCAGAACAACGGGCAGAGCTGCATCGCCGCCAAGCGGTTCTTCGTGCACGCCGACGTGGCCGAGGAGTTCACCCGCCTGTTCGCCGAGAAGCTGTCCGCGCAGCGGGTCGGTGACCCGATGGACGAGGACACGCGGATCGGCCCGCTGGCCACCGAGTCGGGGCGCTCCGACGTCGAGGAGTACGTGCGCGACGCCGTGGACAAAGGCGCCACCGTCGTCGTCGGCGGCGAGCGCCCGGACGGGCCCGGCTGGTACTACCCGCCCACGCTGCTCACCGGCATCACCGCCGAGATGCGCGTGTACGACGAGGAGGTGTTCGGCCCCGTCGCCGCGCTGTTCACCGTCTCCAGCCTCGAGGAGGCGATCGACATCGCCAACAGCCACCCCTACGGGCTGGGCTCGAACATCTGGACCGAGGACGAGGACGAGCGCGCGCGGTTCATCCGCGACGTGCAGTCCGGCATGGTGTTCGTCAACGGGATGACCACCAGCTACCCGCAGCTGCCGTTCGGCGGGGTCAAGCAGAGCGGGTACGGCCGCGAGCTGACCGACCTGGGCATGCACGAGTTCATGAACGCCAAGACCGTGTGGGTGGGCCCGCCCAGCAGCGAGCAGCACCAGGGCGACACCTCCACCGCCTCGGAGTGAGCGCGACCCGCGCGGGTCAGCCGGGCACGTCGAGCCGGGCGAGCAGGAACGCCTGGTCGTCGCTCTCGGCGCCGCGCGGGCGTCGCACCACGCGCGCCCGCTCGTGCAGCCCGGCGCGCCGCAGGTGCCGGGCGACCTCGTCGGGCGTGAACAGGTGCCGCTCCAGCCGCACCTCGCGGCCGTAGCGGCGGTACGCCGCCGACACGTCGCGGGTGCCGCGGCCGGACTGGAAGCCGACGAGGACGTGCCCGCCCGGGCGCAGCACCCGGGCGGCCTCGGAGAACACCCGCGCCTGCCCGGCCGGGGGCGTGTGGATCGTGGAGTACCACAGCAGCACCCCGGCGAAGCGGCCCGCGGGGAACGGCAGGTCGGTCAGCGAGCCCACGGTGAAGCGCAGGTCGGGGTGCGCGCTCCGCGCTTCGGCGACCATCCCGGGCGAGAGGTCCACGCCCTCGACGGTGCAGCCGCGGTCGGCCAGGTGGCGGCCGATGCGGCCCGCGCCGCACCCGGCGTCCAGGACCTCCGGGTCGCCGCCAGCCGTCACCGCCTCCACGAACGCGTCCAGGGCGGCGAGGTCGAGGGGGGCCTCGGCGCGCGTGTCCGGCAGGTGGGTGGCGTACAGCCCGGCCACGTCGTCGTAGGCCGCGCGCACCGCCGCGGCGCCGGACCGGTCCACCGGCTCGTCCACGGGGTCGTCCGGGGGCGCCACCGGCCCATCGTGGCACGGGCGGGCGCGGGCGGGCCGACGACGGGCGCCGCGGGCCCGGCACCGGCAGGCTGGGCGGGCGGGCGAGCGGCGCCCGGCGGGGAGGAGAGCTCGTGAGGTACCGGGACGACGCCAGCCTGGACCCCGGCGGCGTGCAGGACCGCCGCCGCGGGGGCGGGGGGCGGGCGGTGGCCGTGGGCGGCGGCGGGCTCGGCCTCGTCGGCGTGCTCGTGCTCGTGCTGATCCAGGCCCTCGGCGGCGGGGGTGGTGCGACGACCGACCCGGGCGCGGGCGGGTACGGCGGGTACGGCGGCTACGGGCCCGTGCTGGACGGGCTCGGGGAGGGGCAGAGCACGGGCCTGGGCGAGCTGGGCGCCTCCTGCCGCACGGGGGCCGACGCCAACGCCAGCGCCGAGTGCGCGGTCGTCGCCGACGTCGAGTCGATCCAGGACTACTGGGGCGGCCTGCTGGGCGAGCGGTACGTGCCCGCCGAGACGGTGTTCTTCGCCGGCTCGACCCCGACCGCCTGCGGCACCGGCACCTCGGGCACGGGGCCGTTCTACTGCCCCGGCGACCAGCTCGTGTACATCGACCTGTCGTTCTTCGACGAGCTGCGCTCGCGGTTCGGCGCCGAGGGTGGCACCTTCGTCGACGCCTACGTGCTCGCCCACGAGTACGGCCACCACGTGCAGAACCTGCTGGGCACCTCCGACGCCGTGCCGGCCGGTGCCAGCGGGCCCGAGAGCGCCAGCGTGCGCCTGGAGCTGCAGGCGGACTGCTTCGCGGGCGCGTGGGCGAACCACGCGACGACCGTGCCCGA
Organism: Kineococcus gypseus; assembly: GCF_050871305.1. Taxonomy (NCBI): domain Bacteria; kingdom Bacillati; phylum Actinomycetota; class Actinomycetes; order Kineosporiales; family Kineosporiaceae; genus Kineococcus; species Kineococcus gypseus. Next base: position 5,481 of record NZ_JBJLRD010000021.1, read on the forward strand.
CGACTCCGGCGCACCGCTGATCGCGGAGATCACCGCCGACGACGTCGAGCGGGCGCTGGACGCCGCCGGGCGCATCGGCGACGACTTCATCCAGACGAACCTCGGCGACGGCACCACCGACCCGAGCACGTACACGCACGGCACCTCCGAGCAGCGGCGGCTGTGGTTCAGCACCGGCTACGAGAGCGGGGACCCCGCGCGGTGCGACACGTTCGCGGCGGCCGACCTGGGGTGACGGGCGGGTACTGCGAATCGGTGGGCAGCCGCGCGTGGTGGTGGCGCGTCAGGCGTTGAGGTGGTCGGCGAAGGCGGACAGGTCGTCGTCCTCGTCGACCGGCCACGCCTCCAGGCCGGGCGCCGCCAGGACGGCGTCGACCAGCTCGGCCGGGCCGCCGAGCAGGGTGGAGTCGAAGTCGACCTCGCTGGCCAGGCACCAGGAGCGGTCGGCCGGCCCGCCCCCGCAAGCGGGAGGTACCCCCGCAGGTTCGGCGACTGCGGCAGGAACCAGTCGTCGGTGACCTGGTGGCCCACGGCCAGCGCGGAGCGCAGCGGGCCCGTGAACAGCAGGTGCTCGCGCCCGGGCAGCGACAGGCGCGGAAGACCCAGCGCCTCCTCGAGCACGTCGGGCGGCGCGGCCGGCACCGGTGCCGGCGCGTGCGGGCCGGGACCGTCGTGGAAGAAGACGACCAGGGTGCTGGTGCCGGTGAGCCAGCCCCAGCCCTCCCACAGCGCGTGGTGGCACGCCTGCTGCCCGTCGGGGTCGGTCGTCCAGGACGCCAGCACGTCCAGCGGCGGACCCAGCGCCTGCGGCGCCAGGCTGCCGCGCTCGACCTGGACGTCGTCCCAGCGACCCTCTCGGGAGACGGGCAGGTCGACTCCCGGTGCGGGCGTGGTGACGGCCTCCCACTGCATCGCGGCGTGCGCGGTGCGGCCGGTGCGCCGGCAGACCCCGGCCCAGGTGGTCGGCCCGTCGTGCGGCGCGGGGTCCACCGGGTGCAGGACGCGGGCGTACGCGGTGAACCCGCGCGGCACGGTGCGGCACACCGCGCCGAACCCCCCGCGCAGGCGGGGCGCGATCCAGTCCCCGACCGAGGGGTCGGGCACGGCGCGCAGGCCCTCCATGCTCACCCGCTCATGGTGCCGCCTCACGGTGCCGTCCGCGGTGCTCAGCGGGGTCGGCCGTCCTGGGGACCCACCGCTCGGCCCGGTCGCAGTCACGGGACCAGCACCCCGGCGCACCCGCCCCTGCGTCCCGGGCGGGAGGGCCCGGGAGGGTGTTCCGCGCGACGCGGGCGCAGGAGGCGATCGGCCCGCCGGTGCGGGTTCGCGCGCGGCGTCAGGCGCCCGCACGCACGGCGTGGCGCACGAGGACCGCGCCGCCGCCGAACCGCCGCTGCTCCAGCAGTTCCAGCCGGGCCCGCACGCCGCGGGGCAGGGCGGGTCTGCCGCCGCCGACGAGCACGGGGTGCAGGAGGATCACGCACTCGTCGACCAGGCCGTGCCGGAACGCCTCCGCCCCCAGGGTCGCGCCACCGACGCTCAGGTCCGTGCTGGACGTCTCCTTGAGCCGCCGCACCGCCTCCGGCTCGAAGCGCCGCTCGATCCTCGTGCGCGCCGTCGACACCTCCTGCAGCGACGAGGAGTAGACGACCTTGTCGGCTGCGCGCCAGACCTGCGCGTACTCGCGCACGACGGGCGGTTCACCCGCCAGCCAGTCGTCGTCCTCCCAGACGCGCATGACCTCGTACATGCGCCGGCCGTAGAGCGAGGTGCCGATCCCCCGCTCGTGCTCGTTCCAGAACGCGTGCACCTCCTCGCTCGGCTCGGCCCAGTCGAAGGAGCCGTCCTCGTCCTCGACGTAGCCGTCGAGGGAGGTGTTGGCCGCGTAGACCAGCTTGCCCATGAGTGCCTCCGTGGGGTGGGGACCCCAGCCTCCCCCGCCGGGGCGCCACGGGCGAGCAACGCGGCCACGCCCGGCGCCCGCGGCAGGCGGGTCCCGGGGATCGTCACGACCCCGGAGGGGCCGTGGACGCCGGGTGGCGTCCGCCGCCCGGGGGCGTCAGGTGGTGCCCCGCTGCGCACGCCGCAGGTCGTGGACGAGCCCCTCGCGGCCCTGCCCGTCGACGTGGTGGCGCCACATCGGCGTTCCGGGGGCGCTGCGCCACGACTCGCTCAGCGGGCTGTTGTCGACCGCGTCGAAGCCGAGGTCGTCGTACAGGCGGGTCACGACCTCCACGGCGTCCGGGGAGTCGCTGGAGACGACCAGCGCCTTCCGGTCGGGTGCGCCGGCCGGCCTGGCCAGCCGAAGCAGGGCCGGCAGCGCGTCGCTCGGCACGCGGATCGGGTGGCGCTCGTGGAACTGGACGTGCGTGAACGCCTTCACGACCTTCGACGCGGGCAGCTGCTCCTGGCGCAGCTCGTGGATCGTCTTCCGTCCCGCGTCGACGTCGGGGATGTTCCCGTCGCGCCACGGCATGTAGTTGTTGTTGTCGATGACGACCTTCCCCGCGAGCTCCTCGACCGGCAGCCGGGCGCCGGGTGCGTAGGGGAACGCGAGGACCACGACGTCGCCCAGGGCTGCGGCCTGCTCGGCGCGCGCCGCGCGCGCCCGTGGGCCCAGCTCCGCGACCAGGTCCCGGAGCGTCTCGGGCCCGCGGGAGTTCGCGAGGACGACGTCGTAGCCGGCCGCGACCGCCGCCCGGGCGAGGGTGCTGCCCGCCTGCCCGGCGCCGATGATGCCGAGGGTCGTCACGCTGCTGCTCCCGACCTCGTGGGGGACGTCCGGCGTCCTGCGCGCACGGGTCGGCCCCGCCGGCCCAGGCACGTCAGCAGTGCGGCGCCGGCGATCGCCGCGGTGCCCCCCACCACCAACGGGGCGCTGGCCGCGACCTCGTCGACGAGCAGCCCGCCGACGATGCCACCGACGGCGATGCCGACGTTGCAGGTGGTCACGATGAGCCCGCCGATCTGCTCCAGGCGGGCCGGCTCGGCCCGGGCGCCCCAGGTCAGCACCGCCGTGGGCACCCCCCCGAACCCGAAGCCCCACAGCGCACCGGCGGCGAACAGGGCGAGGAGGGAGCCGCCGACGAGGTGCACCAGGAGCATGCCCGCGCCCAGCACGACGGGGAAGAGGAGCAGGCCGACGCGGAGCGAGCGGTCGACCAGGGGGCCGCTCACCGCGGTGCCCACGAGGTTGGCGACGCCGAACACCAGCAGCAGGGCGGCGAGCCCGCCGACGCCGGTGGTGGACAGGCTCTCCACGGCGGGCCGGACGTAGGTGAAGCCGCTGAAGTGACCGCCGAAGACCAGCAGGACGGCCAGCAGACCGAGCAGGACGGCACCGGAGCGCAGCGTCGCACCGAGCGCCCGCACCCCGCTGGTCACCGCCGGGGTGATCCGCGGCAGGGTCGCCGCCTGCACGAGCAGGGCGAGGGCGGCCAGGCCGGCGCCGAGCAGGAACACGCCGCGCCAGCCCCAGACCTCCCCGAGCCAGGAGCCGAGCGGGACGGCGGCGACGGTGGCGAGCGCGACGCCGGAGTTGATGACGGTGAGCGCGCGCCCGAGGTGGTCGGCCGGCACGAGGTGCGCGGCCATCGCGGTGGCCATGGCCCAGAAGCCGCCGAGGGCGAGGCCCAGGAGGAGGCGGGCGGCCAGGAGCACGGCGAGGTTCGGCGCCAGGGCGACGAGCAGGTTCGAGGCGACGGCGAGGACCGTCAGGCCGATCATCACGTGGCGTCGATCCGCGCGGGGCAGGACCACGGCGATGAGCAGGGCGGACAGCGCCGCGGCGACGGCGGTCACGGTGACGCTCTGGCCCGCCGCGCCCGTCGAGACCCCCAGGTCGTCGGCGATGCGCGGCAGCAGGCTCGCGGGCAGGAACTCCGACACGACGATGGCGAAGATGCCCAGGCCCAGGGAGACGACGCCGGCCCACGACGCCGTCCCGGGCGGGACGGACCCGGCGCTCGAGGTGCTCGCGGTGGTGCTCACCAGGGGAGCACCCCGGCCTCGTCCGAGAGGGTGCCGGTCGGGCCGTCCGGCCCCAGGGTCGCCATGCGCACGACGACCCGCGCGCTCTCCTGCGGCGATCGCCCGATCCCGAAGGCGGCGGTCATGTCGGTGGCCGTGGTGCCCGGCTCGACGGCGTTGAACCTGATGCCGGGCTCGGCCTTGGCGTACTGCAGCGTCAGCATGGTGGCCGCCGCCTTCGACGCCGAGTACAGCGCCAGCGGCAGGCCGGACTCGGGCCGCTCGGGGTTGGTCACCGCCCAGAACGACCCGGCGCTGCTGGAGACGGTGACGACGTTCGCGTTCGCGGACCGGCGCAGCAGGGGCAGCGCCGCCTGCGTCACCCGCACGATCCCCACGGCGTTCGTGTCGAAGGAGCGCAGCGCGGCGGGCCCGTCGAGCCCGGTCTCCAGCACACCCGCGTTGTGCACGAGCACGTCGAGGCGGCCCTCGTCCGCGTCGATCCGCGCCAGGGCGCGGGTCACCGACGCCTCGTCGGTGACGTCGAGCTGGACCGCCCGCGCGCCCAGCTCCGCGGCGGCCCGCTCCCCGCGGCCGGTGTCGCGCGCACCCAGGTACACGACGTGCCCCAGCTCCACGAGCTGCCTGGCGGTCTCGAGACCGATGCCCTTGTTGGCACCGGTGATCAGTGCGGTGGTCATGTGCTCCCTCTCGGAGGATCCGGCCCGGTCGGGCCGTCGGAGAACGTAGGCGCGGGCGCTCGCCGCACCCAGAGCCCTGAGCAGCCGGGGGTGCGGCAGGACCCCCGCTGCGCGCGCCCCGTGGACCTACGCTGGTCGCGTGAGCGAGACGACCAACGCCCTGGGGGCCTTCCTGCGCGCCCGGCGCGAGCTGGTGACGCCCCAGCAGGCGGGCATCCCCGCCCCGGGGGTGCGTCGGACGCCGGGGCTGCGCCGCGAGGAGGTCGCGATGCTCGCCGGCATCAGCGCGGACTACTACCTGCGCCTGGAGCGCGGGCGCGACCGCCACCCCTCCCTGCAGGTGCTCGAGGCGATCGCCCGCGTGCTGCAGCTCGACGACGACCACTTCAGGCACCTGCTGACGCTGGTCGCGGAGGTGCCCGGGCGGGGACGGCGCCGGACGCGGAAGCAGGCGCCCCCGGCGGGCGCGCTGAAGCTGCTGGACTCCCTCCAGCAGCCCGCGTTCATCGAGGACCGGTACTTCGACGTCCTCGCGGCGAACCCCCTGGCCACGGCGCTCTCGCCCAGCCTCGTCGCCGGGGGCAACCAGCTGCGGGACCTGTTCCTCGACCCGGCCGAGCAGGCGCTGCACCTGGAGTGGGAGAACGTCACCGAGTGCTTCGTGGCGAACCTGCGGCAGGCCGTGGGCACCGACGTCGACGACCCCCGCTTCATCGAGCTCACCGGCGAGCTGTCGCTGGGGAGCCCCCGCTTCCGCCAGCTCTGGGCCCGCCACGAGGTGCGCGGCCAGCGGGGCACCCCGATCCGCTTCGACCACCCCCAGGTCGGGGAGATGACCCTCAACCGCGAACGGCTCGCCATCAACGGCACCGACGACCAGGTGCTGGTCGTCTTCCACCCCGACGCCGGCTCCAGCGACGCGGACCGACTGGCCCTGCTGGCCTCCGCCGCGCTGCCCGCGTCGAGCACCGGGCGCGGGAGCCTCGAGCGCACGTGACCAGCGGCCAGCAGCGCCCGCCCCAGCCCGCGGCCGCGGTGCTCGGCCTCCACCTCGATGTCGTGGAGGAAGGCGCGGTCGGGGGTGCCGCGCGGGTGGCGCGACCCGATCCAGACCCGGCCGACCACCGCGCCGGACGGCGTGGCGTCGTCCGCGGCGCCCAGGACGCCCTGCAGCAGCAGCGCGCCCCGGGTGCCCAGGCCCCCCGCCGGGCGGACCGGCGCCGCTACCGCAGCCGGCGCGCCAGCAGCACCTCGCTGACCGTGCCCGACAGGTCGAAGGCGGCCAGCCCCGCCGCGCGGCCCGGCGGCACCGCCCCGCGCAGCCCGGCCACCGCGGTGACGGCCCCGTTGAGCGCGTCGGCCGCGGCCATCGCCAGCACCCAGCCGCGCACCGGGCGCCGGCGCACCAGGGCGGTGGCCGTCCCGGCCCCGAGCACCAGCTCCCGCGCGGCCACCGCGAGCGCCAGGCGGCGCGCGCCGGTGGAGGCGGGCCGGCCCCACGCGCGGGCCGGGGCGTCGGGGCGGACCAGGAACCACCCCGCGAAGGCCAGGCGCAGCGCCGCCTCGCCGGCCACGGCCGCGCGCAGGGCCCCGCCCGGCCCCACGACCCCGCCCGGCTCCACGGCGGTGCTCACAGCCCGTACGTCTCGAGCAGGCGCAGCCACACCTCGCTGATCGTGGGGTAGCTGGGCACCGCGTGCCACAGGCGCTCCAGCGGCACCTCCCCCACCACGGCGACCGTCGCCGAGTGCAGCAGCTCGGCGACGCCCTGGCCGACGAACGTGGCGCCCACGACGACGCGGCGGCGCTCGTCGACGACGAGGCGGGCGCGGCCGGTGTAGCCGTCGGCGACGAGCGAGGCGCCGGCGACGCCCGCGAGGTCGTAGTCGACGACGCGCACGTCCAGGCCCTCGCGGCGGGCGCGCTCGGAGGTGCGGCCCACCGAGGCGACCTCGGGGTCGGTGAACGTCACCTGCGGGGTGGCCACGGCCGTGGCGGTGGCCGCGTACCGCGACCAGGCGGGCGCGGTGCCGCTCAGCTCCCCGCGGGCGCGCGCGGCGATCGCGTCACCCACGGCGCGCGCCTCGTACTTGCCCTGGTGGGTCAGCTGCACCCGCCCGGAGACGTCGCCCACCGCGTGCAGCCACAGCCCCTCGACGCCGGCGACCAGGCCGGAGTCGTCCACGTCCAGGTGCGCGCCGTCCTGCAGCCCGACGCTCTCCAGACCCAGGCCCTCGGTGGCCGGGCGGCGGCCGGTGGCCACCAGCAGCTCGTCGGCCACCACGGTGGAGCCGTCCTCCAGCACGACGGTGACCTCGCCGCCGCCCTCGGGGCGCACCTCGCGCGAGACGGAGGCCGGGGAGGCGCCCAGGCGCACGTCCACGCCCTCGGCGCGCAGCGCGTCGGCGACCAGCTCGCCGGCGAAGTCCTCCTCCTTGGCCAGCAGCCGCGAGCGCACCAGCAGCGTCACCGTCGAGCCCAGCCGCGCGTAGGCCTGCGACATCTCCGCGGCCACGGTGCCGCCGCCGACCACGACGAGGCGGCCGGGCACGTCGTCGGCGCTGGTGGACTCCCGGCTCGTCCACGGGTTCGCCGCGGCCAGGCCGGGCACGTCCGGCAGCACCGGCACCGAGCCGGTGGCCAGCACCACCGCGTGCCGCGCGCTCAGCGCGGTGGTGGTGCCGTCGGAGCCGGCGACCTCCAGGCGCCGCGGACCGGTCAGGCGCGCGCGCCCGCGCAGCAGGTGCAGCCCGGCGGAGCCCATCCACTCCACCTGCGAGGAGTCGTCCCAGTCGTGGGTGAACGTCGTGCGCCGCCGCAGCACCGCGGCCGCGTCCAGGCCGCCGGTGACGGCGGCCGCCGCGCCCGGCAGGCGGCGCGCCGCGGCCAGCGCGTGCCCGGGCAGCAGCAGGGCCTTGCTGGGCATGCAGGCCCAGTAGGAGCACTCCCCGCCGACCAGCTCGTCCTCGACGACCACGACCTCCAGGCCGGTGCGGCTCGCGCGGTCGGCGACGTTCTCGCCCACCGCGCCCGCACCGACGACCACGACGTCCGTCTCCTGCTCGCGTGTGCTCACGCCCCGGACGGTACGCACGCGGTGGCGCGCGCACCACGGGGGCGTGTGGTGAGATCGATCGGTGAGCAGGGCCACGCGGATCGACTTCAACGCCTCCCCGCGCCCCACGCTGGGCGTGGAGTGGGAGGTGGTGCTCGTCGACCGCCGCACCCGGGACCTGTCCTCCTCGGCCGCGGAGGTGATGGCGGCGCTGGAGCTGCCGGACGACCCCGCCGGCCCGCGCGTCACCAAGGAGCTGCTGCGCAACACCGTCGAGGTCGTCACCGGCGTGTGCGACACCGTCGCCCAGGCCGCCGAGCAGCTGTCCACCTCGCTGGGCGCGATCCGCCGGGTCACCGACGCCCTGGGCCTGGAGGTGGTGTGCGCGGGCACCCACCCGTTCGGGGTCTTCGACAACCAGCTGGTCTCCGACGACCCGCGCTACGCCGAGCTGCTCGAGCGCACCCAGTGGTGGGGCCGGCAGCTGCTCATCTGGGGCGTGCACGTGCACGTCGGCGTCGACTCCGTGCACAAGGTCCTGCCGATCCTCAACACGCTGCTGAACCACTACCCGCACCTGCAGGCGCTGTCGGCGTCCTCGCCGTACTGGGCCGGCACGGACACCGGGTTCGCCAGCAACCGCTCGCAGATGTTCCAGCAGCTGCCCACCGCCGGGCTGCCGTTCCAGTTCGGGGAGTGGGGCGAGTTCGAGGGCTACGTCGACGACATGCTCGTCACCGGCGTGATCGACGGCCTGTCGGACGTGCGCTGGGACATCCGCCCCTCCCCGAAGCTGGGCACCATCGAGGTGCGCGTGTGCGACGGCACCCCGACCCTGCGCGAGCTGCGGGCGCTGACCGCGCTCGTGCACTGCCTCGTGGTGCACCTGGACGGCGAGCTGGAGGCCGGGCGCGAGCTGCCCACGATGCCGCCGTGGCACGTGCAGGAGAACAAGTGGCGCTCGGCGCGCTACGGGCTGGACGCGGAGATCATCGTGGACGCCGCCGGGCGCGAGCGCCTGGTCACCGACGACCTCGACGACTGGCTCACGCGGCTGGAGCCGGTGGCGAAGAGGTTGCACTGCGAGGACGAGCTGCGGCTGGTGCCGGGGATCCCGGCGCTCGGCGCCAGCTACCAGCGCCAGCGCGCGGTGTTCGAGGCGGCGAGCGCGGCCGGTTCGGCGCACCCGCTGGTGGACGTCGTGGACTCCCTGGTCGCGGAGATGCGCGAGGGCTGAAACCCGGGGTTCCGGGGTTCCGGGGTTCCGGGGTTCCGGTTTCCGGGGTTCCGGTTCCCGGGCTCAGGAGCGCAGCGCCTCCTGGACGTCCGTGCACGGCAGGCCGTGCGCCTCCGCGACCTCGGCGCTGGTCAGCCGGCCGGCGTGCGCGGACAGGCCGTGGGCCAGGGCGGGGTCGCCGGCCAGCGCGGCGCGCCAGCCGCGGTCGGCGATGCGCAGCACGTACGGCAGCGTCGCGCCGGTCAGCGCGTAGGTGGAGGTGCGCGGCACCGCGCCGGGCATGTTCGCCACGCAGTAGAACAGCGAGCCGTGCACCGCGAAGACCGGGTCGTCGTGCGTGGTGGGGCGCGTGGACTCGAAGCAGCCGCCCTGGTCGACGGCGATGTCCACCAGCACCGAACCGGGCCGCATCTGCGCCACCAGCTCGTCGGTGACCAGCTTCGGCGCCCGGGCCCCGGGCACCAGCACCGCCCCGATCACCAGGTCGGCCTCGCGCACCGCGCGCGCCAGCTCGAAGGCGTTGGACGTCACGGTGCGCACCCGGCCCCCGAACCGCGCGTCGACCTCGCGCAGCGTGGGGATCGACAGGTCCAGCACCGTCACCTGCGCGCCCATCCCCAGGGCGGTGCGGGCGGCGTTCTGCCCGGCCACGCCCGCACCGATCACGACGACGTCCGCGCCGGGCACCCCGGGCACCCCGCCCATCAGCACCCCGCGCCCGCCGGTCGAGGCGCCCGCGCTCATGAGGTGGTGGGCGCCGACCTGCGGCGCCAGGCGTCCGGCGACCTCGCTCATGGGCGCCAGCAGCGGCAGCGAGCGGTCCGGCAGCTGCACCGTCTCGTAGGCGATCGCGGTGGTGCGCGAGGCCAGCAGCGCGTCGGTGCACTCCCGCGAGGCCGCCAGGTGCAGGTACGTGAAGAGCACCTGCCCCTCGCGCAGCCGGTGGTGCTCGGCGGGCACCGGCTCCTTGACCTTCAGCACCAGCTCCGCCGCGCCCCACACCTCGTCCGCGTCGGCGACGAGCTTCGCGCCGGCCGCCTCGAACTCCGCGTCCGGCAGGGAGCTGCCCAGCCCCGCGCCCGCCTCGACGAGCACCTCGTGGCCGTGGGCGACCAGCTCGTGCACGCCCGCGGGCGTCAGCGCCACGCGCTGCTCGCGGTTCTTCAGCTCGCGGGGGACGCCGATGCGCACGGGGACCTCCAGGTCTCGGTGGGGCGGTGCTGCGGACCCCTCCAGCGTGAAGATGCCGCGCCCGCGTGGCAACGGATCCGAAGGAGCTTCGCTACGGTGGGCCGGTGGCGACGACTCCTTCGGCCGAGGGGCGGGGACCGGCGGGTGCGCCGAAGAAGGTTCGGCCGCCCGTGGACGCGGTGGACCGCGCGATCCTGCACGTGCTGGCCGAGGACGCGCGCACCACCAACGCCGCCCTGGCCCAGCGCGTGGGCATCGCGCCGTCCACCTGCCTGCTGCGGGTGCGCGCGCTGCGCGAGTCCGGCGTCATCCGCGGCTTCCACGCCGACGTCGACCCCGACGCCCTCGGCCTGCACCTGCAGGCGATGATCGCCGTCAAGCTCGCCGCGCACGCGCGCGGCAGCATGGGGCCCTTCGTCGCCCGGCTGCGCCGCCAGCCCGAGGTGCTCGACGTGTACTTCGTCGCCGGCGCGAACGACTACCTGCTGCACGTGGCCGTGGCCAGCACCACCGCCCTGCGCGACTTCGTCGCCGAGCACCTCAACCGCGACGAGGACGTCGCCCTGACCGAGACCAGCCTGATCTTCGAGCACACCCGCGCCGCCGGGCGCTCCTGACGCGCCCGCGCCGCTGCGGGTGCGGGCGGGCGCCCACGTGCCTAGCGTCGGGGCATGAGCCAGCAGAACGACGAACCGGACCTCGGCGTCATCCAGCCGGAGATCGCCGCGCCCCGCGACCGGCAGGAGCACGGCAAGGTGCCGGCCCGGCCCAGCGACGACGAGCTGGAGATGCGCGTGGAGCACGAGCGGCGCGAGGCCGGCCTGGTCGAGGAGCGCGAGGAGGTCCCGCCCGCCACGGACTGAGCGGCCGCCCGGGCCGTCCCCGGGCCGCCCCCGGCGCGCCCGGGGGGGTCCGCTCAGGCGCCCGCGACGCCGTGCCCGTCGCGCCCGTCCTCCGGCTCGGGCTCGACGAGCGGCAGGTGCAGGTGCGCCATGCTCGCCGGGCGCGGCGCGGCCGGCACGTACAGCGGGTCCAGCCGCCCGTCGGCCACGGCCGCCGTGGAGTCGGTGACGCCCAGGCGCCGGCGCACCCGGCCGTAGAAGTCCGGCGTGCGCAGGCGCACCAGCTGCACCTTCCACGGGCGCGCGTGCACCGCCACCCAGTCCCCCGGGTCCAGCACCGCGCGGATCTGCCCGTCCACCGACATCGCCACGCGGCCGCTGCGCTCGAGCACGCGAACCGAGATCACCTCGTCGGCGGCCACGACGAACGTGCGGTCGAAGACCATGTGGGGCGCCACGGGGGTGAACACCAGCACCTGCGCGCGCGGGGAGACCACCGGGCCGCCGGCGGCGAAGGAGTACGCCGTCGAGCCCGTCGGGGTGGAGACCACCACCGCGTCCGCGGAGTACGAGGCGAACAGCCGGTGCCCCACGTACACCCCCAGGCTGGCCTGGCGGTCGCGGCTGAGCTTCTCGAAGACGACGTCGTTCAGCGCGGTCAGGTCCACCTCCACGCCCCAGCCGACCGCGTCGGGGTCGCCGTCGTGCACCTCCGGCGGCGGCAGCGTCGGGCCCCTGCCGTAGCGCAGCAGCGACTCCAGCTCGCCGGGGATGCGCAGCGGACGGCTCGCCCGCGCCGTCACCGTCAGGCGCTCCTCCAGCACCGCCTCCCCCGCCTCGAACAGCGCCAGGGCCTCCAGCAGGTGCTCGGGGCGCACCTCGGTGAGGAAGCCGACGCGGCCCACGTCCACGCCCAGCACCGGCACGTCGGCCACCTGCGCCACCGCCACCCCGCGCAGGAACGTGCCGTCGCCGCCGACGGTGACCACCAGGTCCATCGGCTCGGCCTCGTCCACCTGCGCGCGCACCGACTCGCGCGCGCCGTCGCCGGACCACACGTCGAACTCGGCGACCTGCGTGCCGCGCTCGGCGGCCCAGCGGCGCAGCCGGGCGGCGGTGTCGCGGGCCTCCTCCTTGCCGCCGTGCACGACCAGGCCGATGCTGCGCAGCGTCACAGGGTCCCCCGGGTCTCGTCGGACGCGCTCCACGGGCATCCTCGGCGCTGCCGGGCCGCCGCGCGAACCAGCGCGCCACCGCCGCTGCGCGGACCAGCGCGCCACCGCCGCTACGCGGACCAGCGCGCCACCACGGGCAGCACCACCGTCATCACCAGCGCGTTGAGCACCATCGCCGCGCTGGACCAGCCGCCGGCGACGTGGGAGTGGCCCAGGGCCCGCGCGGTGCCGATGCCGTGCGAGACGACGCCGAGGGCGAAGCCGCGGGCGCGGCCGTCGTGCACCCGCACGCGGTCCAGCAGCCACGGGCCCGCGGTGGCGCCGAGCAGGCCGGAGACGAGGGTGAGCACGACGACCAGGCCGGTGTCCGCCCCGACCGCGCCGCCGATCGTCAGCGCCACGGGGGTGGTCACCGAGCGCGGCAGCGCGGTGCGCAGCAGCTCCGCGGGCACGCCGAACGCGCGCAGCGAGACGACGGTGACCGCCACGCTGACGGCACCGGTGACCAGCAGGGTCACGAGCACGGCCAGGCGGTCCGCGAGCAGGGCCCGCCCGGCGCGCAGCAGGGGCAGGGCCAGGGCGACGGTGGCCGGGCCCAGCAGGAGGGTGAGCACGGAGACGGACGCGAGGTACTCGGCGTAGCCGACGCCGAGCACCTCCAGCACGAGCGCGACGGCGACCACCGCCACGAGCACGGGCGCCAGCAGGGCCGGGCGGCCCAGCCGGCGGTGCAGCGCGTCGGCGCCGAGGTGGGCGGCCAGGGTCAGCGCCAGCCCGAAGCCGGGCGCGTGCGCCACGGCGCCCACGGCGCCCACGGCGCCCGCGACGGCCCCGGCGCTCACGGCCGCACCACCGCGCCGCGCCGGCGCAGCAGCGCCTGCAGCAGCACGCCGGCCACCACCAGGCCGGCGGCGAAGGAGCCCACCACGGCCAGGGCCAGCGGGGCGGCGTGCTCGGCGACCGCGGACAGCTGCGTCACCGCCCCCACGCCCGGGGGCACGAAGAGCAGCTGCAGGTGCCGCAGCAGCGGGTCCGCGGCCGGCTGGGCGCGCGCGACCAGGCCGCGGTGGCGCGCGCCGACGGCCAGCAGCACCACCAGGCCCACGACGGTGCCCGGCACGGGCAGGCCGGTCAGCTCCACGAGCAGCGTGCCGAGCAGCTGCAGGCCCAGCAGCAGCGCGAGCACGGCGAGCACGGCCGGCACGTGCCGGCCCCAGCCGAGGTGCGGGTGGGCGGGCTGCTCGTCCGGTGCGCTCACCGGCCCAGCGTGCCAGCGCCGCGGCCCGGGCCCGCGGGCGGCTCAGGACGCCCAGGCCGGGCGCGGGCCGGTGCCCAGGCGGTGGCGGGCGGCCTCCTCCGAGGGGCTGTACGGGCCCAGGACCGCCCGCAGCGCCCGCAGCAGCGCGCGGGTGCGCGCCAGGCGCGCCCGCTGGGCCGCACCGCGCGCGCCGCGGCCGGGCACCCGCGCCAGCGGCGCGACCACCGGCGGCAGCAGCAGCTCCCCCGCACCGGCCAGGGCGCCGTACACGCGCCGCTCGGCCCGCCCCAGGCCCGGCGGGGCGGCCAGGAAGCGCAGCAGGTCGGCGGGCACCGGCTCCAGCTGCGGGGCGAACGCGGTCAGCGCCTCGCCCAGCTCCGCCTCGCTGCCGGGCAGGTCCTGCGCCCCCAGCGCGCGGGCCGTGCGCGCCCACTCGCGCACGTACTCGTCGGCCCAGCGCCGCCCGAAGCGCGGGGCGAGGTCGGCGCCCAGCTCGCGCTGAGCGGCCAGGAAGGCGTCGGTGAAGACCAGGTGCACCCAGCGCAGCAGCTGCGGGTCGCCGGCGGAGTAGGCGCGCCCGTCGGCGGTGGTGCCGCGCACCCGCCGGTGCATCCCGCGCACCCGTGCCGACTCCCGCTCGGCCAGGCGCTCGGAGCCGAAGGTGCACACCGTCAGCCAGCGCGCGGTGCCGGCCAGGCGCGCCCACGGGTCCTGCCGGTACGTGGAGTGCCCCTGCACCCCGGCCAGCGCCAGCGGGTGCGCGCCCTGCCCCAGCAGCGCCACGACACCGCCGACGAGGGTGGACAGGTCCCCGTGCACGCGCCAGACGACCCCGTCGGGCTCGAACCAGCCGGGCCCCTCGCCGACCAGGGCGATGTCGCGCACCCACGGCGGCGCGCCGGTGGGGTCGCCGGAGACGCGGGTGCGGAAGCCGCGCCGGGCGCGCTCGGGCAGGCCGGTCAGGGACGGCGGCAGCAGCAGCAGCACACGCGCAGCCTCACCCGGCGCGGCGCCGCCCGCTCGTCGTGGCGCACGAGCCGCCGTCGCGCTTGGCGGCGTACATCGCCCCGTCGGCGCGCCGCAGCAGCTCCTCGGCGTGCTCCCCGAGGTGCTCCCCGGCGAGGTTCCCGGCGTGCTCCCCGGGGTGCTCCCCGGCGAGGTTCCCGGCGTGCTCCCCGGCGGCCCGCCCGCCGCGCTCGCCCGGTGCCCCGGTGCACGCCGCCCCCACGCTGGCGCCGACGTGGTCCACCGCGGCGCCGCGCACCGCGTAGGGCGCGCCCAGCGCGGCGACGACCCGGTCGGCGACCTCCTCGACCAGCGCGGCCCGGCCCGGGACGACCACCGCGAACTCGTCGCCGCCCAGGCGCGCGGGGGTGCCGGCCTCCGGCACCGCCGCGCGCAGGCGCTGCGCCACCTGCACGAGCAGCGCGTCGCCGGCCTCGTGGCCCAGCTCGTCGTTGACGCGCTTGAAGCCGTCGAGGTCCACGACGAGCACGCCCACCGGCCCCCGCCCCAGCGCGTCGCCCAGGCGCTCGTGCAGCGCGGCCCGGTTGGGCAGCCCCGTCAGGTCGTCGTGGGCGGCGCGGTGGCGCAGCTCGGCCTGGCTGCGCGTCAGGCGCTGCACCAGGGCGCGGTTCTCCGCGAGCGTGAGCGACTGGCGCACCGCCACCAGCACCAGCAGCAGCACCACCGCGCCCACCTCGGGGCTGTCCAGGCGGCCCTGCGCGCTGCGCCGGGCGAGCAGGGCGGCGAAGGCGGGCAGCAGCAGCACGTTGGGCACGGCGGCCACCAGCCGCGCCGTGCTGCGGGTGTCGCGGCGCGGCGAGGTGCCGCGGTAGACCAGCGCGGCGCCCGCCCACAGGACGCAGCACACCGGCCAGCCGGCCTGCACCACCCACGCCGCCGCGTCGGTGCCGGTGAGCACCCGGTGCCCACGGGCGACCTCCGCGACGGTCAGCGCCACCAGCGCCGCGCCGACCAGCAGCGGCATCGGCCAGCGCCGCGGCGGGATCTCGGTGACGGCGATGAGCAGGTACAGCAGCCCCAGGAACAGCGGCACCGTCGGGCGCAGCAGCAGCACCGCGTCGTGGTGCGGCAGCGCGTCCCACGCCTCGTCCAGGACCAGGGCGTGCGCGGCGGTCGCGCCGGCGACCGCGCCGACGCCGGCGTCCAGCAGCACCCGGGCGCGGGCGCGCGGGTCGGCGGTGCGGGAGGTGGCCCACATGCCGGCCAGCACCAGCAGCGCGGCGGCGGCCTCGAGCACCGCCGCGGGCGCACCGACCCCGGGCGGCGCACCCAGCGGGGCGCGCACGGCCACCACGGCGAGCGCGGCGGCCTGGCAGCGCCAGCCGAACGCCCCGCGCGGGGAGGCCAGGCGCGCGGCGCGCAGGCACGCGGCCGCGGCGAGCAGGGCCGCGACGACGGTGGCCGCCGCCGCAGCGCTCTCCCAGGTCACTCTGGGATCATCGACGCTCACCGGGGGTGCGCTGAACCCCCCGAACGGGGGTGTCCGGCCGCCCCTCAGGCGGGGAACGCGCGCCCGGTCAGGCGCTCGTAGGCCTCCACGTAGCGCGCGCGGGTGCGCTCGACGACCTCCGCCGGCAGCGGCGGGGGCGGCGCGCCGCCGGAGCGGTCCCAGCCGGAGGCGGGCGAGGTGAGCCAGTCGCGCACGAACTGCTTGTCGAAGCTGGGCTGCGCCCGCCCCGGCGACCACTCCTCCGCCGGCCAGAACCGCGAGGAGTCCGGGGTGAGGACCTCGTCGCCCAGCACGGTGCGCCCGCCGTCGCGGCCGAACTCCAGCTTGGTGTCGGCCAGCACGATCCCGCGCTCGCGGGCGACACCCTCGGCGCGGCGGTACACGGCGAGGGTGAGATCGCGCAGCTCGGCCGCGGCGTCGGCGCCGACGGTGGTGGCGACGTGCTCGAAGGAGACGTTCTCGTCGTGCTCGCCGAGCTCCGCCTTGGTGGCGGGGGTGAAGACCGGCTCGACCAGCCGGGAGCCGTCCACCAGCCCCGGCGGCAGCGCGATGCCGCACACCGCCCCGGAGGCGCGGTACTCCGCCAGCCCCGAGCCGGTCAGGTAGCCGCGGGCCACGCACTCCACGGGGAACATCTCCAGCTCCCGGCACACCATCGCCCGCCCCGCCACCGCCGCGGGCACGTCGGTGGACAGCACGTGGTTCGGCACGAGGTCGGCCAGGCGCTCGAACCACCACAGCGACAGGGCGGTGAGCACCCTGCCCTTGTCGGGCACCTCGGTGGCCAGGACGTGGTCGTAGGCGCTGATGCGGTCGCTGGCCACGACGAGGACGCGGCCGCGCTCGCCGGAGGCGGGCACGTACAGGTCGCGCACCTTGCCCGAGTACGTGTGCCGCCAGCCGGGCAGCTCGGGCGCGGCGGGCGGCTCGGGCGCGGCGGGCGGCTGCGGGGCGCTCACGCGCCGGCCGCCGCGGCCGCGATGTCGCTGCGCGAGCGGGCGCCGTCCAGGTGCACCGAGCCCAGCGCCGCGTAGGCCGCCTCCCGCGCCCGCGCCAGGTCCGCGCCGGTGCCCACCACGGACAGCACCCGCCCGCCGGAGCTGACGATCCCCGTGCCGTCGGGCGCGAGCGCCGTGCCCGCGTGCAGCACGTGCGCGCCGGGCACCGCCTCGGCGTCCTCCAGCCCGCGCAGCACCCCGCCGGTCACCGGCGCCTCCGGGTAGCCCGGGGCGGCCAGCACGACGGTGACGGCGGCGTCCTCGCGCCAGCGCAGCGGCGGCAGGTCGCGCAGCGCGCCGGGGCGGGCGCACGCGCGCAGCACCTCCCCCAGCGGGGTGGCCAGGCGCGCCAGGACCACCTGCGTCTCCGGGTCGCCGAAGCGGGCGTTGAACTCCACCACCCGCAGGCCGCGCGAGGTCAGCGCCAGCCCGCAGTACAGGACGCCGCTGAAGGGCGTGCCGCGCCGGGCCATCTCGTCGACGACCGGCTGCGCCACGCGCCGCACGACCTGCTCGGCCAGGTCCGCCGGCGCCCACGGCAGCGGCGAGTAGGCGCCCATGCCGCCGGTGTTGGGCCCGGCGTCGCCGTCCAGGGCGCGCTTGAAGTCCTGCGCGGGCGCCAGCGCCACGACGCCCTCGCCGTCGGTGAGGCAGAAGACGGACACCTCCGGGCCGTCGAGGAACTCCTCGACGACGACGGGCCCGTGGCCCAGGCAGGCGCGCGCGTGGGCCAGGGCCTCCTCGCGCTCGTCGGTGACCACGACGCCCTTGCCGGCGGCCAGGCCGTCGTCCTTGACGACGTGCGGGGCGCCGAAGGCGTCCAGGGCGGCGGCGACCTCCTCCTCGGTGGTGCACACGCGCGCCATGGCGGTGGGCACCGCGGCGGCGGCCATCACCTCCTTGGCGAACGCCTTGGAGCCCTCCAGGCGCGCGGCCTCGGCGGAGGGCCCGAAGCAGGCGGTGCCGCCGGCGCGCACGGCGTCGGCCACGCCCGCCACCAGCGGCGCCTCCGGGCCGACGACGACGAGGTCGGCGCCCAGGCGCTGCGCCAGCGCGGCCACGGCCGCCGGGTCGGTGGCCTCGACCGGCTCGCACGAGGCGACCAGGGAGATGCCGGCGTTGCCCGGGGCGGCGACGACGCGGTCCACCCCCGGGTCGTCGAGCAGGGCGCGCACCAGTGCGTGCTCACGGGCGCCGGAACCGATGACGAGGACGTCCACGGCGGACGAGCGTAGGGCCTGGCGCGGCGGCCTCCGGAACGGGCGCGGGCCGCACCGGTGCGGGAGGATCCCCGCGTGCCCCGCAGCCTGCCGATCCCCGTCGCGGCCCGGCGCCGCGCGCGCACCGGCTGGCAGCGCTGGCGCGGCTCGTGGTGGCAGATCCTGCAGTGCGGCCTGGGCGCGGGCATCGCCTGGAGCCTGGCGCGGGCCCTGTGGGACCAGGCCTACCCGGTCTTCGCGTGCGTGGCGGTCGTCGTGGCGCTGGGGGTGCAGAACAACCAGCGGCTGCGCCGCGTCGCCGAGATCGGCGCCGGGGTGACGGTGGGCGTGCTGCTGGGCAGCGCCATCGCCCTGGTCATCGGGCGCGGGCCCTGGCAGATCTCCCTCATCGTCGTCGCCGCGATGGGCATCGCCCGGTTCCTGGACTCCGGGGTGCTGCTGGTGAACCAGGCGGCGCTGCAGGCGACGTTCATCATCGCCTTCCCCCCGCAGCAGGGCGGCGGCACGGGGCGCTGGCTGGACGCCATGACGGGCGTGGGGGTGGCGCTGGCCATCGCGGCGCTGCTGCCCAACGACCCCGCCCGCGACGTGCGCGGGCGGGCGAGCGCCTTCACCGGCCAGCTCGCCGACCTGCTCGACGACGCCGCCGCCGCGGTGCGCACCCGCGACGTCGAGCAGGCCGCCGCGGTGCTCGAGCGCGCCCGCGCCACCCAGGGCGAGCTGGACGCGTGGGCGCAGTCCGTCAGCGCCGGGCTGGAGGTGCACCGCCTGTCCCCGCTGCGCCGCCGGCACCGCGGGGAGATCGTCGAGCAGCAGCGGCTGCAAACCGGGGTGGAGCGCGCCACCCGCAACGTGCGGGTGATGCTGCGCCGGGTCTCGACCGCGCTGGAGTACGGCGAGGAGCTGCCGCAGTCGCTGGCCGGGGCGATGCAGTCCCTGGCCGCGGCGCTGCGCTCGCTGGGCCGGCCGGCCTACGAGGGCGAGTCGGTGACCCCGTCGGTGGCGGGCCTGAAGGAGCTGGCGGTCACGCTGGGCCCGCGCACGCTGGGTGCTCACTCCCTCTCGGCGACGGTGGTGGTCGCCCAGCTGCGCTCGGCGGTGGTGGACCTGCTGCAGGCGCAGGGGGTCTCCACCGAGGAGGCGCACCGGCTGCTGCCGCACTGACCACCGCCGCACTGACCACCCCGGGAGCCTGTCAGCGCCGGCGCAGCGCGCGCACCGCCAGCCCGAGCGCGAGCGCCCCGCCGGCCACCGCCGCGGCCCGCCCGGCGCCGCGCGCCGCGCGCGGACCCAGCAGGTGCTCGGCGGCGTCCTTGACGCGGTCGGAGACCGCCAGCGGCACGCCGGCCAGGACGTTGCCCGGCGGGCGGCGCGGCACGCCCGGGTGGGGCCGGGTCGGGGAGGTGCGCCGCTGCACCTCCCAGGCGGCGCCGATGGCGCGCAGCTCCTGCGGCGAGGCGACCCGCTGCAGGCGCGGCAGCAGGTCGTCCTCCTCGTCGCGGGCGTCGTGCCGGATGGTCTCGAAGGTGCGCCGCACCAGAGCGTCGTAGCCCGCCGAGCGCGGGTCGGCGTCCTGCAGCTGCACGAGCAGCTCGTTGACGCGCTGGTGGTCGCCCTCGATGTGGGCGGTCAGCGCCTCGCCCTGCTCGGGCAGGTGGTGCCGGTAGGCGGGGAAGAGCACCGTCTCCTCGGCGAAGGCGTGCCGCAGGGCGCGCTCGGCCAGCTCGGCGACGAGGCGGCCGCGCGCGTCGGGGTCCGTCTCGGCGTCGTGGGCGCGCATGAGCGCGTCGAGGTCGGCGTGGTCGCGGCTCTGCCGGGACAGGATGCTGCCCGGCCCGCCGCGCTCGTCCTCGCTCTGGTCGGCCACCGGGCGCAGCCCGTCCCCCCGTGGGTTCGTCATGCCCCTCCCCTACCCCCGGCGCGGGGCGGTACCCGTGCGGCGGGCGGGTCGTGGGCGGGTGGTGGTCGGGTGGCGGCCGGGTGGCGGCCGCGTGGCGGCCGGGTGAGGGTGGTCACGCCCCCTTCCCCCACCCCCCGGTCGTGTGGTTAGCCTGTCCTCACCGATCGACGAGGGGGACGGCATGACGCTCACCACCGAGCACGCCGCCGTGACGGCCGTGCGCGCGCCGCGGCCCGCGGCGGCACCCGCCGCACCCGCGCAGCGGGCCGAGCCGAGGGCCGAGTACCGCCTCTTCCGCGCGGCGGTGGTGCGCCGGGAGCCGCTGGGGCCCAACGGCGCGCGCGTGACCTTCTCCTCCCCCGAGCTGGCCGGCTTCGGCGCCGGCGGCTTCGACCAGCGGCTGAAGCTGCTGCTGCCGCAGGTGCCGCTGGAGGCCCTGGGCGCCCCCCGCGGCGACTGGTACGCCTGGTGGCGCGCGCTGCCGCAGGAGGTGCGCCCCGTCATGCGCACCTACACGGTGCGCGCGCTGCGCCCGGCCGGACCCGGCGCCGACGCGGAGCTGGACGTCGACTTCGTGCTGCACGGCGTGCGCGGCGGGGCGGCGGGCCCGGCGGCGACGTGGGCCGCGAACGCCCGCCCCGGCGACGAGGTCGCCCTCGTGGGGCCCACCGCGCCCGGCGGCGGGCGGATGTGGGGCGTGGAGTGGGCGCCGCCGCCGGAGGCGCGCACCCTGCTGCTGGCCGGCGACGAGACGGCCGTGCCGGCGGTGTGCGCGGTGCTGGAGCAGCTGCCCGCCGGCGCGCGCGCCCTGGCGGTGCTGGAGGTCCCCGAGATCAGCGACGCCGTGGACGTGCGCTCGGCGGCGGAGGTGACCGTGGAGTGGCTGCCGCGCGGCGGCCGGCACGCGCACGGCGCGCTGCTGGTGCCGCGCGTGGAGGAGGTCGCCGGCCCGCTGCTGGACGCCGCCTCGCGCACCCTCGACCCCGACCTCGAGGACGTCGACGTGGACGCGGGGATCCTGTGGGACGTGCCCGAGCGGGCCGTGGCCGCCGGCCCGCAGTGCCTGTACGCGTGGCTGGCCGGCGAGGCCGGCGTGGTCAAGCGGCTGCGGCGGCACCTGGTGCGCGAGGTGGGCCTGCCGCGCGCCTCGGTCGCCTTCATGGGCTACTGGCGCGAGGGTCGCGCCGAGGGCGCCTGAGCGCCCCGGACAGGAGGAGCACAGGGTGAGGAACCCCTTCCGCCGCGAGCGCGGCGGTGCCCCGGAGGCCCGGCGCCAGCGCCGCGCCGTCGTCGTGCGCACGCACCGGCCCACCCCGGGGGTGGTGCGCGTTGTCCTCGGCGGCGAGGACCTCGCCGACCTGCGCGCCGAGCACGCCGACTCCTACGTCAAGCTCGTCCTGCCGGCGCCGGGCACGGTGCTCGACGAGCCGCTGGACGTCGCCGCCGTGCGCGCCTCGCGCCCGCGCGAGCAGTGGCCGCTGGTGCGCACCTACACCCTGCGCGCGGTGGACCCCGCGCGCGGGGAGGTGACGATCGACTTCGTCCACCACGGCGACGAGGGCGTGGCGGGGCCGTGGGCGGCCGCCGCCCGCCCCGGCGACGTGGTGCACCTGCTCGGACCCGGCGGCGCCTACTCGCCCGACCCGCGCGCGCCGTGGCACCTGCTGGTCGGCGACGCCAGCGCGCTGCCGGCGATCGCCGCCTCGCTGGAGCGGCTGCCCGCCGGGGCGCTCGCCGTGGCGGTGGTGCAGGTGCACGACGCCGCCGAGGAGCAGCCGCTGGCCTGCCCGGGCGAGCTGCGGCTGCACTGGCAGCACCGCGCCGAGCCCGATCCCGAGGGCCTGCTGGAGCTGCTGCGCTCGCTGGAGCTGCCCGCCGGCGCCCCGCACGCGTTCCTGCACGGCGAGGCCGACGGCGTGCGCGCGGTGCGCCGCTGGGCGCGCACCGAGCTGGGCGTGCCGCGCGAGCTGCTCTCCGCCTCGGGCTACTGGCGCCGCGGGCGCACCGAGGACGGCTGGCGCGCGGAGAAGCCGCAGTGGGCCGCCGCGGTCGACTCCGACGACGCCGCGGCGCCCTCCCCCGCCTGACGCGCCTCGCCCGAGCGCGGCCCGCTCAGGCGGCCAGGACCGCGTCGCAGACCTCCACCAGCGCCGCGCGCAGCGGGTCGGCCCGCTCGGCGAACGCCCGCTGCGCGCGCACGTACTGCGCCTTGCCCTCCGGCGTCTCGATCGGCACCGGCTCGTGGCCCAGCGAGGTCACGTCGTACGGGGAGGCGCGCATGTCCAGCACCCGCACGTCGCGCGCCAGCTCGAAGCAGTCCAGCAGCAGCTCGCCGGGCACCGCGGGCGAGAGCTTCATCGCCCACCGGTAGCAGTCCATCGTCGCGTGCAGGCACCCCGGCTGCTCCTGCGCGGCCTGCTGCTCGCGGGTGGGGCTCAGCTCGTTGAGCGGGACCGCGGAGGGGGTGAAGAAGCGGAACGCGTCGTGGTGGCTGCACCGGATGCGGTGCGACTCGACCACGGCGTCGGTGCCGGCGTGCCCCAGCCGCAGCGGCAGGCCCGCGTGGCGCACCTGCTGCGGGGTGGCGCGGTGCACCATCGCCCACTCGTGCAGCCCGAAGCAGCCCAGCTGCGCCGGGCGGGCGCGGGTGGCGGCCAGCACGTCGCGCGCCAGGCGCACCGTCGCCGCGCGCTGGGCGCGCAGCGCGGCGAGGTCCACGACCACCCCGCGGCCGGTGCTCGCGTAGTGCGCCCACCCGGCCCGCTCCGGCGCGTCGAGCAGCTCCACCCCGGCGCCGGGGTGCCAGCGCCGCAGCCGGCCCGGCGCCCACGAGTAGTACGTGAAGAGGAAGTCCTCCACCGGGTGCGCCTGCCCGCGCCCGCGCCGCTCGACGGCCGCCGCGGTCAGCGCGTACGCCCGCGCGGCGTGCGCGGCCTCGCGCGCTGCCCAGCGCGGGCGCTCCAGCACCGCCGCGGCGCCCGCGCGCTCCCGGCTCGCCGCGCCGGCGCCGGCTCCGTACGGTGGTGCCCCGGCGGACGGGAGGGGCTCGGCGTGGCGCGCGCTGTCTGGAAGGGTGCGGTCTCCTTCGGCCTGGTCCACGTGCCGGTGCGCCTGCACCCGGCCACCGTCGAGCACGACATCCGCTTCCACCAGGTCCACCGTAGCGACGGCGGGCGCATCCGGCTGCGCCGCACCTGCGAGGTGTGCGGCGAGGAGGTGCCCCTGGCGGACGTCGCGCGCGCCTACGAGGCGCCCGACGGGCGCGTGGCGGTGCTGGCCGAGGAGGACCTCGAGCGCCTGCCGGTGCCCGGCGAGCACGTCGCGGAGGTGCTGCGCTTCGTGCCGGCCGACCAGGTCGACCCGGTGCTGCTGGGGCGCGCGCACTTCGTGGAGCCGGAGCCGGGCGCCGCGCGCGCCTACGCGCTGCTGCGCTCGGCGCTGGCCGCCACCGACCGCGTCGCCCTGGTGCGCTTCGCGCTGCGCCGGCGCGAGTCGCTGGGGGTGCTGCGGGTGCGCGGGGAGGTGGTGGTGCTGCAGTCGCTGGCCTGGCCGGACGAGGTGCAGCCGGACGGCTTCGACGTGCTGCGCGCCGACGTGGAGCTGCGCCTGCAGGAGCTGCGCACGGCCGCCACCCTCGTGGAGGCGATGTCCGGGGACCTCGAGCCGGAGCAGCTGCGCGACGAGCAGACCGAGGTGCTGCGCCGCCTGGTCGAGGCGCGCCTGCGCGACCCCGCCGCGCCCGCCCCCGGCGGCGGGGGCGGGCAGGACGCCGCCGAGGACGTGGTGGACCTGCTCGGCGCCCTGCAGCGCAGCGTCGAGCGCGCCCGCGCCGCGCGCGCCGGCGAGCGCGGCGAGGACGCCGGCGAGGGGTCCGGCGAGGACGGGGTCGGCACCCGCGAGTCGGCCTGAGCCCGGCGGCTGGCAGCATCGCGCCGACGGCGGCGCACCCCGCCGCGCGCGGCGCGCCGGTGGCGCGCGGAGAGGAGACGACGTGCCCGGCACACAGGACGGTCCCCTGGTGGTCTGCGCCGTGGAGGAGCTGCCCGAGGGCGAGGTGGTCCGCGTGGACCGCCCGGAGCTGAGCGGCCCGATCTCGGTCTTCCACGTCGACGGCGAGCTGTACGCCATCGACGACACGTGCACCCACGCGAACCAGTCGCTGGCCGAGGGGTGGGTGGAGGACTGCGCGGTGGAGTGCCCGCGGCACGCCTCGGCCTTCGACCTGCGCACCGGTGAGCCCTCGGGACCGCCCGCGGTGCGCCCGGTGCGCACCCACCGCGTGGAGGTCGTCGACGGGCGGGTCCTGGTGCACGTGGGCACCCCGCGCCCCTGAGGGGCCGCGCCCTCCCCCGCACCCCCCCGGTCGGGGGACCTGCACAGCGTGCCGCGCCGCCAGTGGGCACGTTGACCACCTCGGTGCGCCCGGCATGAGCGAGGATGTCCCGGTGCGCCGCCTCGATGCCATCGATGCCCGGATCCTGCTCGCGCTGGACCAGGACCCCCGTGCCACGGTCCTGGGGCTCTCGCGCCGGCTGGGCCTGGCGCGCGGCACGGTGCAGTCGCACCTGGAGCGGCTGGAGTCCGACGGGGTGCTGCACCGCTTCTCCCGGCGCCTGTCGCCGGCGGCGCTGGGCTTCTCCATCTCCGCGTTCGTCATGGTGGAGATCCACCAGGGCCAGCAGGAGGACACCCTCAGCAGGCTGCGCGAGACGCCGGAGGTGCTGGAGGTGCACGGCATCACCGGCGACGGGGACCTGATGTGCCGGGTCGTCGCCCGCGACGCGGAGGACCTGTACCGGGTGGGCCAGGACGTCCTCGCCATCCCCGGGGTGGTGCGCACGCGCACCTCCCTGGCCATGCGCGAGCTCGTGCCCTACCGGGTGGACCCCCTGCTGGCCGAGCTGGCCGACTGAGCCCGCCCGAGCCACCGCCCCCGCGCCCCCGCCCGCGCGGGGGGCCCGCGCGCGTGGGGCACAATCGGGCGCGTGCTGCGGTGGCTGACATCAGGCGAGTCCCACGGTCCTGCCCTCGCGGGCATCCTCGAGGGGCTGCCCGCCGGCGTGGAGGTGTCCAGCGCCAACGTGCGCGCCGCCCTGGCCCGCCGGCGCCTGGGGCACGGGCGCGGGGCGCGCATGGGCTTCGAGCAGGACGAGCTGGAGGTCATCGGCGGCATCCGGCACGGCCTCACCCAGGGCGGGCCGGTGGCGCTGCGCATCGGCAACTCCGAGTGGCCGCGCTGGCAGGAGGTCATGGCCGCCGACCCGGCCGACGCCGACGGGCGCCGCTACGACGAGCCGGGCCGGCTGCCCGCGCGCGGGCGCTCCGCACCGCTGACGCGCCCGCGCCCGGGCCACGCGGACCTGACCGGCATGCAGAAGTACGGCTTCGACGACGCTCGCCCCGTGCTCGAGCGCGCCTCCGCGCGCGAGACCGCCACCCGCGTGGCGCTGGGCGAGGTGGCGCGCGCCTTCCTGGCGCAGGCCGTGGGCGCCGAGGTGCTCTCCCACGTCGTCTCCGTCGGCACCGTGCAGGTGCCCGCCGGCACGGTGCCCGGCCGCGGCGAGCGCGAGCGCGTCGACGCGGACCCGGTGCGCTGCGCGGACCCGGCCACCAGCGCCCGCATGGTCGCCGAGATCGACGACGCGCACTCCTCGGGCGACACCCTCGGCGGCGTCGTGGAGGTCGTCGTGCACGGCCTGCCGCCGGGGCTGGGCTCGTACGTGCACTGGGACCGCAAGCTCGACGCCCGCCTGGCGGCGGCGCTCATGGGCATCCAGGCCATCAAGGGCGTCGAGGTCGGCGACGGCTTCGAGACCGCCCGCCGCCGCGGCTCGGCCGCCCACGACGAGATCGAGCGCGTCGACGGCGGCGAGGGCGCGGCGGGCATGACGGTGCGCCGGCGCACCGACCGCGCCGGCGGGATCGAGGGCGGGATGAGCAACGGCGAGGTGCTGCGCGTGCGCGCGGCCATGAAGCCGATCTCCACCGTCCCGCGGGCCCTGGACACCGTGGACACCGCCTCCGGCGGTGCGGCGCAGGCCATCGCCCAGCGCTCGGACGCGTGCGCGGTCCCGGCCGCCGGCGTCGTCGCCGAGGCCATGGTGGCGCTGGTGCTGGCCGACGCGGTCCTGGAGAAGTTCGGCGGCGACAGCGTCGCGCAGGTGCGCGCGAACGTGGCGAGCTACCTGGACGGGCTGGTCGTGCGCACCGCCCCCGCGCCGGCCTGAGAACCGTCGCCGGCCCGGGACCCGTCGCCGGGGAGGTACCCGTGGCCGGCCCCGGTCGCCCGGGGCCGGCGCCGCGGCCTCAGAAGATGCCGTTGTCCTTGATCTCCTTGGCGCGCGAGCGGTTGGCGCCGACGAGGAAGAAGACGCCCAGCGCCAGGTAGAGCCAGTTGCTCTGCGGGTCGGTGGGCAGCAGGCGGTGCGGGGAGTTGACGACGAGGCCGGCCCCGACGATCCCCATGCCGATCAGCAGCAGGGCGTGCAGCACGACGCTCTTGTGCGCCTGGCGCACCGACCCCGAGAACACCAGCACCGTGATGCCGTACAGGAACAGCAGCACGGAGGTGAGGACGCAGACGGTGAAGACGCCGAAGAGCTCCGCGCCGCTGCGGAAGAGGCCCATCTCGTCGTAGTTCGTCGTGATGCCGGGGATCAGGCCCAGGACGCCCAGCACCATGAGGAACAGGCTGGTGAACTGGGCGTGGCGCCGGACGGGACCGCCGTCCTTGCGCGCTGCTTCGATGGCCGCGGTAGCGCTCATGGGCACATGCTCCCAGGAACGCCGTGCACCCGCGTGCCCGGGCCGGGCGCGCCCGGCGGGGCCCGGCCGGGCGCGCGGCGGGGCTCAGGCCCGCGCGGCCCGCAGGGCCTCGCGCACCTCGCGCACGCTGGGGTTGGTCAGGTGGCGCCCGGCGACGACCACCGTGGGCGAGAGCTCGTAGCCCTGCGGGTGGTGCTCGCGCACGGCCGCCGCGCCCTCCTCGTCGTCGCGGAAGCGCACCCTGGTGTGCGGCACGCGCGCCAGCAGCAGCGCCAGGTGCAGCTTCGTGGAGTACGGGCACCCCGGCTTGTAGTACATGACCGCGTGCGCCGCACCGGACCCGCGCGTCCCGCCCGTCCTCGTCCCGACCACCGCACGGCCCTCCCCGCCCGTCTGGCGCTCCCGACGAGCAGGAGGGTGCTCCGGCGCCCGGCCGCTGTCAACGCCCCCCGCAGGGGGCCCGTGCGGGCCGCTGCGGGCGCTCGCGCGGGTGCCGCCTGAGCGCGGGTGGCGCCTCAGCGGGTGGCGCGGCTGGGGGCGTCGCGGGTGGAGGCGTCCAGCTCCGCCAGGACCAGCACGGCACCGGGCAGGCCCCCGCACTCGCCCACCCAGTCCCGCTCGACCGGCAGGGCGTCCAGCTGGGCCGTCAGGCCCCGGCCGCCGTCGGCCAGCACGTCGGCGACGACGTCGGGGGTGGTCCAGCGGGCCAGCTGCTCCTCGCGGCCGTCGTGCGGGGAGCGGTGGGTGAGCACCCGGGCCCAGGTGGATCGGTGGTGGGGGGCTGAGGTCACGCGGAACCCTAACCCGCCCCCGGGCGGGCGCCGGGGGCGACGCGCCGCAGCGCCCGCGCCGCGCCGGCGGGGCGCGCTCAGGCGCCGCGCGCGCGGCGCATCGGCACGTGCGGGATGCCGTCCTCGGCGTAGGCGGGGCCGTCGGCGACGAAGCCGAAGCGGGCGTACCAGTGCTCCAGGTGGGCCTGGGCGCCCAGGACGACCTCGACGTCCCCGGCCAGCTCCAGGGCGCGGCGCACCAGGTCGGCGGCCACGCCGCGCCCGCGGGCCTCGCGGGCGGTGGCGACGCGGCCGACGCGGGCGGTGCCGTCGGGCTCGCGCAGCAGGCGCACGGTGCCGGCCACGCGCCCGGCGGCGTCCTGCGCCCACAGCAGCACCGCGTCCGGCTCCAGGTCGCGCCCGTCGAGCTCGGGGTAGGCGCACTCCTGCTCGACGACGAAGACGTCCACGCGCAGCTTCAGCAGCTCGTACAGCACCCGCGCGGGCACGTCCTGCAGGGCCGCCGCGTACAGCGGCAGGCCGCTGGCGGTGGTCCCGGGGGTGGCGCTCACCGGGCGCTCAGCCGAGCAGGTCGTGGCGCACGACCGTCTGCTCGCGGTCCGGGCCCACGCCCACGGCGGAGATGCGCGCCCCGGACAGCTCCTCCAGCGCCTCCACGTAGCGCTGCGCGTTCTTGGGCAGGTCGGTGAAGGAGCGCGCGGCGCTGATGTCCTCGCTCCAGCCGTCGAAGAACTCGTACACCGGCGTGGCGTGGTGGAAGTCGCTCTGCGACATCGGGACCTCCTCGTGGCGCACGCCGTCGACGTCGTACGCCACGCACACCGGCACGCGCTCCCAGCCGCTGAGGGTGTCCAGCTTGGTGAGCACGAAGTCGGTCACGCCGTTGATGCGCGCGGTGTAGCGGGCCACGAGCGCGTCGTACCAGCCGGTGCGCCGGGGGCGGCCGGTGGTGGTGCCGTACTCGCCGCCGTCGCGGCGCAGCTTCTCGCCGTCGGCGTCGAGCAGCTCCGTGGGGAAGGGGCCCTCCCCCACGCGCGTGGTGTACGCCTTGACGACGGCGATGATGCGGTCGATGCGGTTCGGCGGCACGCCGGTGCCGGTGCAGGCGCCGGCCGCGGTGGCGTTGGAGGACGTCACGAACGGGTAGGTGCCGTGGTCGATGTCGAGCATCGTGGCCTGCCCGCCCTCGAAGAGGACGATCTCGCCGCGGTCCAGGGCGCGCGTCAGCTCCAGGCCGACGTCGCGCACCATGGGGCGCAGGCGCTCGGCGTGGGACAGCAGCGTCTCGACGGTCTCGTCCACCGACACCGCGCGGCGGTTGTAGACCTTCACCAGCAGGTGGTTCTTCTGGTCCAGGGCGCCCTCGACCTTCTGGCGCAGGATGCTCTCGTCGAAGAGGTCCTGCACCCGCACGCCGACGCGGTTGATCTTGTCCGCGTAGGTGGGCCCGATGCCGCGGCCGGTGGTGCCGATCCTGCGCTTGCCCAGGAAGCGCTCGGTGACCTGGTCCAGCGAGCGGTGGTACGGCGCGATGACGTGCGCGGACGCGGAGACGATGAGCTTCGAGCAGTCCACCCCGCGGCTGGTGAGGGCGTCGATCTCCTCGAAGAGCACGCCGGGGTCCACCACGACGCCGTTGCCGATGACGGGGGTCACGCCGGGGGTGAGGATGCCCGAGGGCAGCAGGTGCAGGGCGTACTTCTCGTCGCCGACGACGACGGTGTGCCCGGCGTTGTTGCCGCCGTTGAACTTCACGACGTGGTCGACGCGGGCGCCGAGGGCGTCGGTGGCCTTGCCCTTGCCCTCGTCCCCCCACTGGGCGCCGATGAGCACGATCGCGGGCATGACATCCCCTGCTTCCTGGAGGTTGCGCGGTCTGCGGGCACGAGCCCCGCCGCGGACCTCCCGCGGCGGCCGTCGCCGAGCGCGTCGAGCTTACCGGCCCCGCCGCGGGGCGACCCCGCCCGTCGTCCCGCCCGTCGTCCCGCCCGTCAGCCCGCCCGTCAGCCCGCCCGTCAGCCCGCCCGTCAGCCCGCCCGTCAGCCCGCCCGTCAGCCCGCCAGGCGGCGCACCAGCTCCCGGCCCAGCGCGTCGCCGGAGGTCCAGGCCGTCTCCACCTTCGAGGTGCGCCCCCAGGAGTCCCCGCACACGGCGGTGCCGCTGGCCGCGTCGAGGCCGAAGAGGTCCTCGGCGTGCTGCTTGAGGGGCTGCGCCAGCGACCAGCGGTGCG
Organism: Kineococcus gypseus; assembly: GCF_050871305.1. NCBI lineage: Bacteria > Bacillati > Actinomycetota > Actinomycetes > Kineosporiales > Kineosporiaceae > Kineococcus > Kineococcus gypseus. Next base: position 35,289 of record NZ_JBJLRD010000021.1, read on the forward strand.
CCCGGTTCCACGACGGCGCCGGGGTGGGCGCGCCGGTCAGCAGCGGGCCCAGGGCGGCCACCACGGGCGCCACGGCCCCGGCCGGGTCGTCCAGGTGCTCGGCGGAGAAGTCCGGCGCGGCGTGCGCGACGAGCACGGGGGCGCCGTCGCCGCGGCGGGCGCCGTCGTCGGCGACGAAGCCGAGCAGCTCGTCGCCGTTGACGAAGGCGCCGTGGAAGTCCGGCCACCAGCGCTGCGGCCAGGCCGCGTACACCGTCACGGTGGGCTGGTAGTTCCAGCGCGCGGAGACGTCCAGGCGCGAGGCGACCATGCGCGGCAGCAGGTCGGCCGCCTGCGGGTCGGGCATCGCCAGCACGACCGCGGCGGCCTCGCGCCCGTCCACCGACGGGCCCTGCGGGCCGGTCCCGACGGCCTCGACGTCGGTGCCGCTCTCCACGGGCACCGGCGCGCGCCCCGGCGGGGCGAGCAGGTCGTCGACGAGGCTGCGCAGGCCGGTGGGCGAGCCCCAGCGCCACGGGCCGCTGGAGGTGCGCGCGCCCACGCGCGCGCCGTCGGCGACGCGGCCCTCCACGACGGCGAAGGTGTCCGTCCAGCGCCGCACCAGCCCGCGCGCCTCCCAGTCGGCGACCTGCGCGGAGAAGGCGTCGCCGGAGGCGGTCAGGTACGCGGCGCCCAGGTCGGTCACGCGCACGCCCGCGGACGTCTCCACCCGCCGCCCGCTCATGCGCCCGCCGGGGCGGCGGCCGCGGTCGAGCAGGCGCACCGGCACCCCGGCGTCGACGAGGGCGCGCGCGCAGGCGGCGCCGGCGATGCCGGCGCCGACGACCACCACGGGCAGCTCGGGCGAGGGGGTGCGCCCGAACCCGCTCACGGCAGCAGCTCGGCGGCCGCGGCCGGGTCGCAGTCGGCGAGGAACTCGCGGCAGCGCCGCGCCTCGGGCTCCTCGCCGATCGCCTCGGCGGCGCGCTGCAGCGCGGCCAGGGCCCGCAGGAAGCCGCGGTTGGGCCCGTGCGACCACGGCACCGGGCCGTGCCCGCGCCAGCCGGCGCGGCGCAGGGCGTCCAGCCCGCGGTGGTAGCCGGTGCGGGCGAAGGCGTAGCCGCCGACCGCGCCGCCGCCGACCGCGCCGCCCTCCAGCGCCCGCTCGGCCAACAGCGCCCACGGCAGCGAGGCCGCCGGGTGGGCCGCGGCGACCTCGGCGGGGTCGGTGCCGGCGGCCAGCGCGGCGTCGACCTCGGGGTGCTCGGGCAGCAGCGCGGGCGGCGGTCCGCCCAGCAGGTTCGTGCCGGTGCTCACGGTGGTGCTCCTCTCGGGTGGCGCTCGGGCGGGGCCCGGGCGCGCCCGGGCCGGGGTCGGCGGGACCGGCCGGTCCCGCCGGCGTCAGGTGGTGGGCACCTCGACCCAGACGATCTTGCCGCGGCGGGTGGGGGTCACGCCCCAGCGGCCCAGGGTGGCGACCACGCGCATGCCGTGCCCGCCGGCGCCGTCCGGGCGCGCGTCGACCACGCGCGGGTGCTCGGGGCTGTCGTCCTCGACCTCCACGCGCAGCGCGCCGGGCAGGTCGAACAGGCGCAGGCCCACCGGCCCCCAGGCGTGCAGGACGGCGTTGGCCACCAGCTCGGAGACGACGATCTCGGCCTGCGGGCCGACGCCCAGCCCCCACACGGCGCACGCGCGCAGCGTGGCGTGGCGGGCCTTGCCCACCGAGGACGGCTCGGGGGGCAGCTGCCAGCGCCGCCGGCGGGGGGTGTCGGCCGCGCGGTGGACGGGCTGCTCGGCCTCCTCGGGCACGCGCACCACGACCAGCGCGGTGTCGTCCTCGGGCGCCTCGCCCAGGCCCCGCAGCAGCTCCTCGCCGATGCCGGCGGCGTCGCGCGCGGCGGTGCCGGCGAGCACCTCCACCAGCACCTCCATGCCGTCGCGCAGGGGCCGGCCGCGGTCCTCGATGAGCCCGTCGGTGTAGAAGACGAGCACGTCGCCGGGGCGCAGGGCCCGCTCCCGCGTCGGGCGCGGGCGCTCGCCCAGCCCCACGAGGGTGCCGGTGGCCTCGCTGAGGGCCTCCACGGCGGGCCCCTCGCCCGCCGCCGCGGCGCGGCGCAGCAGCGGCGGCAGGTGCCCGGCGCTGCTCCAGGCCACCTCCCAGCCGCCGTCGTCCAGGCGCTGCAGCGCGGCGTAGACCAGGCTCGCCATGCGCGGGATGCCCATGCCGGCGGCCAGGGCGTCCACGCGCATGAGCACGCTGCCGGGGTCGTCGAGCTCGTGCGCCGCCGAGCGCACCACCGAGCGCATCTGCGCCATCGCGGCGGCGGCCTCCACGTCGTGGCCGACGACGTCGCCGACGACGACCCCGGCGCCGCCGTCCGGCGCGTGCAGGACGTCGTACCAGTCGCCGCCGCCGTGGCCCCGGACGGCGCTGGGCGCGTAGTGCGCCCACACGTCCAGGCCCTCCACCGCCGTGCGCTCCGGCAGCGTGCTGCGCTGCAGCGTCTCCGACACCTCGTGCTCCCGTGCGTGCAGTCCCGCGTTCTCCAGCGCCAGCCCGGCGCGGCGGGCGGCGGCGCGCAGGACGACCCCGTCCCCGCCCGCCCCGCCCTCACCGAGCAGGACGACCAGCCAGCCCAGGACGTGCCCGAGGCCGGTCAGGGACACCACCGCCACGCCCGGGCCGGCCGGGCCGGTCAGCTCCGTCAGCCACGCCGAGGGCGAGCCCGGCACCCCGCCGGTCAGCGGCAGCAGCGGCGGCGCGCCGGGCCCCGGCTCGCGCAGCAGCGGGTCGTCGACGCGCGCGCCGGGCGGGCGCCGCCAGCGCCGGCCCAGCAGGCCCTCGAAGGCCTCCCCGGCGGTGGCGACCACCTCGGCACCGCCGCTGCGGGTGCCGCCCGGGTCGGCCAGCACCGCCAGCGCCGCGCGCACCGTCGCGCCGCTCAGCGCGCGCACCGTCGCGCCCAGCCCGGCGACCACGGCCGCGCGGTCGCGCGGCTGCGGGGCCAGGGCGTCCACCTCGTGCAGCGGGTCGACCCCGCCGGCCGGCGCGGTGGTGACGTCGGCGTGCCAGGTGACGACGTGGCGCACCCGCCCGTCGCGGTCCAGCAGCGGCGAGGTGCGCACGCGGTGCAGGAAGCGCGAGCCGTCGGTGCGCTCGCCCAGCAGCGTGACCCCGGCGCCGCGCCCGGCGCGGGCGGCCCGGCGCAGCGACGCGCGGGCGGGCTCAGCGCCGGCGCCGGCGGGCGCCAGCAGCCGCGCGCAGCCGCGGCCCACGACGTCCCGGGCCGGCACGCCCGTCACCCGCGTGAAGCCCTCGGCGACCCAGCGCACCACGCCCTCGGCGCCCTCGGCGCCGCCGTCGTCCGCATCGTCCGCGTCGTCCTCCCCGTCCGCGTCGTCCCCCGTCCCGCCGCGGTGCCCGGCGACCGGCGGGTCGGTCAGGGCCGCCCCGGGCACGGCGGCCACGACCTCGACCGGCCCGCCGGGCGCGTCGAGCCCGTCCGGCGCGTCGAGCCCGTCCGGCGGGCCGAGCGGGCCGAGGTCCGCTGCCACGGCCTCGACCTCGTGCAGCGACAGCAGCGCGTGGCGGGCAGCGGCGCCCGCGCCGTCCCGCGCGCCCGCGCCGCCCAGCTCGACGGGCGCGACCGTCAGCCACCAGCGGCCGGCGACCAGCTCGCCGGGCAGCGGCGCCGACGCCGCGCGCCGGGCCGGCTCGCCGGGCAGCCCGGCGGCGCGGAACCAGGCGGGCAGGTCCGCCGGCACCCCGGCGGGCGGCACGGCGGCCAGGCGGGCGGCGGCGGGGTCGGCGGCGAGCACGGCGGCGGGCGCGCCGGGCGCGTCGGGCAGGCGCAGCAGGAGCACCGCGGCGGGCTCCTCGCGCAGCACCAGGCGCTGCGGTCGGCTGCCTGGCATGCGGGGGGCTCCTCGGGGTCGCAGGGAGGGCTGGGCCGGGCGGTGCGCGACGGCGACCACGACCTCGCTGGACAGCATGCAGGGGGGCCGCGCGGGCCGCGCGCCGAGGGGTCGGCGCTCCCCCGCGCGGGGGACACGTCGCGCGCCGGGCCGGTCGTGACCTACTGTGCGGCGACGAGCCGTGCGGACCTCGCTGCCTGCAGCCCCCGGGAACGGCGACGGAGCACGGCAGTACTGCGGAGGGACGATGACGAACGACGCGACACCCCCGGGCGAGACGTCCCGCATGCCCGAGGTGCGCGCGGTCGACCCCGGCTCGGTGCACGTGCTCTACGAGCCGCGCGCCACCCGCGTGGTCCTGACCGGCGAGATCGACGCCGAGCTCGGCCCGGACCTGCTGGAGGCGGCCGAGGACGCGCTGTCCTCCGGGCGCCCGCTGCAGGTCGACGCCCACCACGTGACCTTCATGGACTCCACCGGGCTGGCGTTCCTGGCCCGGCTGGCCTCGCGCTCGCGCGGGCGGCGGGTCACGCTCATCCGCCCCCCGGCGGTGGTGAAGTTCCTCATCGAGACGACGAACATCGTGCAGCTGCTCGACGTCGTCGACGAGGAGCCGCGACCGGCCGCCGACCCCGGCACCCCGGACGACGGGCCCGAGCCGGCCTGAGCGCGGCCGGGCCCGGGCGCGGCCCACCGGGGCAGCCCCGGGCCCGGCGGGCACCGGCCCGGACCCCGCGGGACCCGGGCCGGCGGTGCGTCACTTCAGGCGCTGCCCGGCGCTGCGCAGCGACTGCGCGGCCTCCACGACGCGGGCCGCCATGCCCGCCTCGGCGCTCTTGCCCCAGGCGCGCGGGTCGTACTGCTTCTTGTTCCCGACCTCGCCGTCGACCTTCAGGACGCCGTCGAAGTTGCGGAACATGTGCTCGGCGACGGGCCGGGTGAAGGCGTACTGGGTGTCGGTGTCGACGTTCATCTTCACCACGCCGTGGTCGACGGCGGCGGAGATCTCCTCGGGCAGGGAGCCGGAGCCGCCGTGGAAGACGAGGTCGAAGGGGCGCTCCTTGCCGACCTCGCGGCCGACCGCGTCCTGAATCTCCTCGAGGATCTCCGGGCGCAGCTTGACGCCGCCGGGCTTGTAGACGCCGTGGACGTTGCCGAAGGTCAGGGCGGTCAGGTAGCGGCCCTTCTCGCCGGTGCCCAGGGCGCGCACGGTGGCCATGGCGTCCTCGACGGTGGTGTAGAGCTTGTCGTTGATCTCGTGGGCGACGCCGTCCTCCTCGCCGCCGACGACCCCGATCTCGACCTCCAGGACGATGCGCGCGGCGGCCGCCTGGCCCAGCAGCTCCTCGGCGATGCGCAGGTTCTCCTCCAGGGGCACCGCCGAGCCGTCCCACATGTGCGACTGGAACAGCGGGTCGCGGCCGGCGTCGACGCGCTCCTGCGAGATGGCCAGCAGCGGGCGGACGTAGCTGTCGAGCTTGTCCTCCGGGCAGTGGTCGGTGTGCAGGGCGATGTTGACGTCGAACGCCTTGGCGACGTGGTGGGCGTACTCCGCCAGCGCCTGCGCGCCGAGGACCATGTCCTTGACGGTGGTGCCGGAGAGGAACTCCGCCCCGCCGGTGGACACCTGCACGATGCCGTCGCTCTCGGCCTCGGCGAAGCCGCGGATGGCCGCGTTGAGGGTCAGCGACGAGGAGACGTTGATGGCGGGGTAGGCGAAGGACCCGGCCTTCGCGCGGTCCAGCATCTCGGCGTAGACGTCCGGGGTGGCGATGGGCATGGCGACTCCTCGTCGTGGCGGCTCTGGCGGGGCGATCCTTCCACGCGGCGGCCCCGCGGGGCAGCGGGGTGGGTGAGCCCGGCGGCCGCCCGCCAGGTCCGCCCGACGTGCCGGACGGGCGCGGCGGTGCCAGCGTGGGGGCATGACCGACACGCAGCTGCAGGGCAAGAAGGTCGCCTTCCTGGTCGCCCCCGAGGGCATCGAGCAGGTGGAGCTGACGGAGCCGTGGAAGGCGGTGCAGGAGGCCGGGGGGCAGCCGGTGCTGCTGTCCACGCAGCCGGGGCGGGTGCAGGCGTTCGACCACCTCGACAAGGCGGACACCTTCGAGGTGGACGTGCTGGTCTCCGACGCCAGCGTCAGCGAGTACGCGGCGCTGGTGCTGCCGGGCGGGGTGGCCAACCCCGACGCGCTGCGCACCAGCCGCGAGGCGGTGGCGTTCGTGGGGCAGTTCGCGGCCTCCACGCGCCCGGTCGCGGCGATCTGCCACGCGCCGTGGACGCTGGTGGAGGCCGACGCGGTGCGCGGGCGGCGCGTGACGTCGTGGCCGAGCCTGCAGACGGACCTGCGCAACGCGGGCGCGCAGTGGGTGGACGAGGAGCTCGTCGTGGACACCTCCGGCCCCGGCCCGCTCATCACCAGCCGCAAGCCCGACGACCTGGACGCGTTCTCGAAGGCGGTCGTGGAGCACGTCGCGGCGGTGGACGCGTGAGCGAGGTCCGCATCGGCTACACCTGCATGTCGGAGCAGTCCGACCCGCGCTGGCTGGTGCGCGACGCGGCCGCGGCGGAGGAGGCCGGCTTCGACCTCGTCGTCTTCTCCGACCACTACTCGCCGTGGCTGACCACCCAGGGGCACGCCCCGTACGCGTGGAGCGTGCTGGGCGCGGTCACCCAGGCCACCTCGCGCGTGGAGCTGATGACGTACGTGACGTGCCCGACGATGCGCTACCACCCGGCGGTGGTGGCGCAGAAGGCGGCGACGGTGGGCCTGCTGTCCGGGGGGCGCTTCACGCTGGGCCTCGGCGCCGGCGAGAACCTCAACGAGCACGTCGTCGGGCAGGGCTGGCCCGCGGTGGAGGAGCGCCACGACATGCTCGTCGAGGCGCTGGAGATCATCTCCACGCTCTTCGACGGCGAGCTGCTCAGCTACGCGGGCGAGCACTTCCGGGTGGACTCGGCCCGGTTGTGGGACCGCCCCGAGCAGCGCGTGCCGATCGCGGTGGGCGTCTCCGGCCCGAAGTCGTGCGCGCGCTTCGCGCCGCTGGCCGACCACATGATCGCCGTGGAGCCGGACGCCTCGCTGGGGCCGCTGTGGGACGGCGCGCGCGAGGCCTCGCAACCGGCGGCCAGCCGGCGCATCGGGCAGCTGCCGGTCTCCTGGGACGCCGACCGCGACGCGGCCGTGGCCCGCGCGCACGAGCAGTTCCGCTGGTTCGCCGGCGGGTGGAAGGTGAACGCCGACCTGCCCACCCCTGCCGGTTTCTCCGGCGCCAGCAAGTTCGTGCGCCCGGAGGACGTGGCGCAGCAGATCCCCTGCGGCGACGACGTCGACGCCGTCGTGGAGGCCGCCTCGGCGTTCTTCGAGGCGGGGTTCACGGACTTGGCGCTGGTGCAGATCGGCGGCGAGCACCAGGAGGGGTTCCTGCGCGCGGCGTCCGCGGAGATCGTCCCGGCGCTGCGCGAGGCCGCGGCGTCGAAGGACCCCTCGCCCAGCTGAGCGCGGCGCACCAGCCCCGTCCCGCTCCCCCGTCGCGCGCGGCGGGCGCGGGACGGGGCCGGTGCCCGTTGACCCCGGGTGCGCGGTGCAGGATGCTGCCCTGCACGATGCTTACGCATCGTCACACCTAGGAACGGTCCGCGATGGCGCGGCCGTGGTGTGCTCCGCAGGAGGTCTGCGTGACCGTCCCCCACCGCACCCCGCAGCGGCGTCGCCGCACCACCGCCGCCCTGGCCACGGCGGCGCTGCTCGCCCCGCTCGCCCCGATCACCCTCACCGCCGGCGCGGCCGGCGCCGCGGGTCCCGTGAACACCGCCGCCGGCGCCGAGAGGGCGGACGCCGCTCCCGACGCGCGCCACCGCGGCGGGCCGGGCAGGCCCGGCAGGCCCGGCGCGCTGCCGTACCGCGACGCGCGCCTGCCCGTGGAGGCGCGCGTGCGCGACCTGCTCGGGCGCATGACGCTGGAGGAGAAGGTCGGTCAGATGACCCAGGCCGAGCGCGCCGCGGTCACCGCCGACCCCTCGCTCGTCGCCGGGCTGGGCCTGGGGTCCGTCCTCTCCGGCGGCGGTTCGGCGCCCACCCCGAACACGCCCGAGGCGTGGGCGGACACCGTGGACGCGTTGCAGCGCCAGGCGTTGAGCACCCGGCTGGGCATCCCGCTGATCTACGGCGTGGACGCCGTGCACGGGCACGGCAACGTGTTCGGCGCCACCGTCTTCCCGCACAACATCGGCCTGGGCGCCACCCGCGACGCGCGCCTGGTGGAGCAGGTGAACGCCGTGACGGCCGAGGAGGTGCGCGCCACCGGCATCCCGTGGAACTTCGCGCCGTGCCTGTGCGTGAGCCGCGACGCGCGCTGGGGCCGCAGCTACGAGAGCTTCGGGGAGGACCCGGAACTGGTCTCCCGGCTGGGCACCGCGGCCGTCGCCGGCCTGCAGGGCCGCGGGCAGCGCGACCTGCACCGCCCCGAGCGCGTGCTGGCCACCGTCAAGCACTTCGCCGGCGACGGCGGCACCGAGTACGGCACCGGCAGCGGCGACTACCCGATCGACCAGGGCGTGACGGTGACCAGCCGGGAAGAGTTCGAGCGCACGCACCTGGCGCCGTACCGGCCCGCGATCCAGCGCGCGCGCGCCGGCAGCGCGATGCCCTCGTTCTCCAGCGTCGACTTCACCGACGACGGGGTCGGGAACCCCGGGAAGATGCACGCGAACCGCCAACTGCTCACCGACGTGCTCAAGGGCGGCCTGGGCCTGGACGGTTTCGTCGTCAGCGACTGGGAGGCCATCCACCAGCTGCCCGGCGAGTACGCGGACCAGGTGCGCGCCGGCGTGAACGCCGGCGTGGACGTGTTCATGGAGCCGAACTCCGCGCCCGCGTTCGTCGAGGCGCTGCTGGCCGAGGTGCGCGCCGGCCGCGTCCCGCAGGCGCGGATCGACGACGCGGTGCGCCGCATCCTGACGAAGAAGTTCCAGCTCGGCCTCTTCGAGAACCCCTTCGCCGACCGCACGCACCTCGACGAGGTCGGCTCCGCCGAGCACCGCGCGGTGGCCCGCCGCGCCGTGGCGCGCTCGCAGGTGCTGCTGCAGGACTCCGGCCGGGTGCTGCCGCTGCGCCGAGACGCGCACGTGTACGTCGCCGGCCGCAGCGCCGACGACGTCGGCCTGCAGTCCGGCGGCTGGACGCTGAGCTGGCAGGGCTTCCCCGAGGCCAACGCCGGCGGCGTGCCGCAGCAGCCGGGCACGAGCATCCTCGAGGGCATCCGCGAGGTCGCCCCCGGCGCGGAGGTGACGTACAGCGCCGACGGCACCGCACCGGTCGGGGACGCCGACGTGGCGGTCGTGGCGGTCGGCGAGACCCCGTACGCCGAGGGCTTCGGCGACGTCGGCGGGCCGCTGTGGGCCTACGACCCCGCCGACGCCGGGCAGCCGCGCGAGCAGAAGTCGCTGGAGCTGCAGCCGCAGGACCGCGCCACCGTCGAGCGGGTGTGCAGCCGGGTGGCCACCTGCGTGCTGCTGGTGGTCTCCGGCCGCCCGCAGGTCGTCACCGACCTGCTCGACGACGCCGACGCCGTGGTGGCCTCCTGGCTGCCGGGCACCGAGGGCGCCGGCGTGGCCGACGTCCTCTTCGGCCGCGCGCCCTTCACCGGCAAGCTGCCGGTGAGCTGGCCGCGCACCGCGGAGCAGGAACCGCTGAACGTCGGCGACGCGGGCTACGACCCGCTGTTCCCGTACGGCCACGGGCTGAGCACCCGCTGGCGGCGCTGACCGCCCGGCGCGCGAGCGCTCACGCGCCGCCGGGACCCGCGGGTCCCGGCGGCGCGTGCCCGGGCGCCTCCCCCAGCAGCTCCAGCGCCTCGCGCGCCCACTGCGCGCGCGCCGCGGCGCCGTGCACCCCGGCCAGCAGGGTGAGCAGGCGGTACCGGCCGCCGGGGGCGCCCTCGAGCTCGGGGCGCAGCGCCTCGTAGCGCGCGCGGGCCTCCTCCGCCTCGGCCAGGGCCGCGGTGAGCCAGCCGCGCACCAGCGCGGGGTCGACCTGGTCGCCGAAGAACAGGCGCAGCAGCAGCGGGTCGCGCGGGGGCGGCTGCCGGAAGGGCTCAGCGAGCAGCTCGCGCAGGCGCTCTCGGCCGGCGGCGGTGATGCGGAAGGGCGTGCCGGCCCCCGCGGCGCCGGGCTCGCGCTCGACCATCCCGGCCGCCTCCAGGGCGGCCAGGGCGGGGTAGACCTGCCCGAAGCTCTCGTGCCAGAAGTGCCCCAGGGTCTGCACGACCTCCGCGCGCAGCCGGTAGCCCGTCATGGGCTCGATCGACAGGGCGCCGAGCACGGCCAGCTGCGTCTGCGGGGTCCTCGCCACCCCTTGAGCATATCTACTAGATACCCTAGGGTCCGCGTCGTGCCCGCCGACGCCCCCACCGACGCACCCGACGTACCTGACGCACCCGATGCACCCGATGCACCCGATGCACCCGATGCACCCGATGCACCCGACGCGCCCGCCGGGCTCCCCCGCCACCTGCCGCGCCGCCGCACGGCCGCGGCCGCCGCGGCGCTCACCGCGGGCGTGGCCGCCTTCCAGCTCGCCCTGGCCGCCGGCGCGCCGTGGGGCGCGGCGGCGTGGGGCGGGGCGAACCCCGGGGTGCTGCCCGCGGGCCTGCGCGCGGCCAGCGCCGCCTCGGCCGCGGCGTACGGGCTGCTGGCGGTGACCGCCGGCACCGCCCTCGTGCCCGCCCGCGCGCGCCGCCGCGTGCTGACCGGCGCCGGCGCGCTGATGGTGGTGGGCACGGCGCTGAACCTCGCCTCGCCCTCGCCGGTGGAGCGGGCGCTGTGGACGCCCGTGGCCGCCGCCCTGGCGGTGCTGCTGCTGCGCGCCAGGGGGGCGGCGCCCGCCCGCTGAGCGCGGGCGGGCGCTCCGGCCGGCGGGTCAGCGCCGGGCGGAGGCGCCCTGCCGCTCCAGCGCGTCGACGAGCAGCTCGGCCAGGTGCTTGGGCCGCACCCCGGCGAGGTTGTCGGCCTGGGTGCGGCAGGAGTACCCGTCGGCCACCACGAGCGCGCGCGGGTCCTGCTCGATGCCGCGCAGCGCCGGCAGCAGCCGGTGCTCGGCGACCTTCACGGAGACGTCGTAGTGCCCGTCCTCGGCGCCGAAGTTGCCGGCCAGGCCGCAGCAGCCGGAGAGCACCTGCGCGTCCACGCCCGCCTTGGCCAGCAGCGCGGCGTCGGGGGCGAAACCCATGACGGCGTGCTGGTGGCAGTGCGGCTGCACCACCGCGCGCACGTCGCCGTCCGGGTCCAGGCGCGGGGGCACCCAGTCGGGGCGCTGCTCGGCGATGAGCTCCGAGAGCGTCTTGACCCGCAGCCCCAGCGCACGCGCGCGCGGGTCGTCGGGCAGCAGCTCGGCGGCGTCCTCGCGCAGCAGCGCGGTGCACGACGGCTCCAGCCCCACGATCGGGGCGCCCTCGGGCAGGCCCGGCGCGCACAGCGCGTCCAGGGAGGCGCGCAGCTGCTTCTTGGCGCCGTCGAGCTGGCCGGTGGACACCCACGTCAGCCCGCAGCACACCCGCTCGGTGGTGATCGAGACCTCGAAGCCGAGGTGCTCCAGCAGCGTCACCGCGGCCCGGCCCACCTCCGGGGAGAAGTGCTCGGTGAAGGAGTCCACCCACAGCACCACCGGCTGCCCGCCGGTGCGGGCGGCGCCGGCGCGGGCGCGCTGCCCGAACCAGGCGCGGAACGTCTGCTCGGCGAACCTGGGCAGCGGGCGCTCCTGCGCGATGCCGCCGACGCGCTTGGCCAGCGACGCCAGCGCCGGCACGGCGGTCAGCGCGTTGACGAGCCTGGTCTCGAGGCGGTGCAGCGTGGCCAGCCGCGACCAGCGCGGCAGCCAGCCGAGCAGGTAGTGGTTCGTCGGGCGCAGCCGCCCGGCGTAGTGCTTGTCGAGGAACTCCGCCTTGTACGTGGGCATGTCCACCCCGGCGGGGCAGTCCACGGTGCACCCCTTGCACGACAGGCACAGGTCCAGGACGTCGAGGACCTCCTTGGAGCGCCAGCCGTCGGTGACGAGGGTGCCGTTGGCCATCTCCTGCAGCAGCCGCGAGCGCCCGCGGGTGGAGTCCTTCTCGTCGCCGGTGGCCAGGAAGCTGGGGCACATGACGCCGCCGGAGTCGGCGCGGCACTTGCCCACCCCCACGCAGCGGTGCACCGCGCGGGTCAGGTCGCCGCCGTCGTGGGAGTAGGCGAACGCCAGCGGCCTGCCCAGGGCGTGCGCGGGCCGGGCGGCCGGCACGCGCAGGTCCGCCTCCAGCGGGGCGGGGCGCACGAGCACCCCCGGGTTGAGCAGGTCCGCGGGGTCGAAGGCGCGCTTGACCTCCTCGAACGCGGTCAGGGACTCCGCGTCGTACATCAGCGGCAGCAGCGCCCCGCGGGCGCGGCCGTCGCCGTGCTCGCCGGACAGCGACCCGCCGTGGCGGGCCACCAGCCGCGCGGCGTCCTCCAGGAACCGCTTCGTGCGCTGCGCGCCGTCCTGCTCGTACAGGGGGAAGTCGATGCGCACGTGGATGCAGCCGTCGCCGAAGTGCCCGTAGGCCAGGCCGTCGACGCCGTGCGAGGCCATGAGCGCGTCGAACTCGCGCAGGTAGGCGCCCAGTCGCTCCGGCGGCACGGCGGCGTCCTCCCAGCCGGGCCAGGCGGGCAGGCCCTCGGGCGAGCGCCCGGCCAGCCCGGCGCCGTCCTCGCGGATGCGCCACAGCCGGCGCGCCTCGGCGGCGGTGGGGATGACCACGGAGCCCAGCGCGGCCGAGCCGTCGACCAGGGCGCGCGCGGCGGCCAGGGACTCCTCGGGGCTCTCGCCGCCGACCTCGACGAACAGCCAGCCGTCGCCGGTGGGCAGCCCGTCCACGGAGCCGCCGCGGCGCACCACCGCGTCGGCCAGGCGCCGGTCGATGCCCTCCACGGCCAGCGGGCGGTGCGCCAGCAGGGCGGGGGTGTCGTCGGCGGCCTCGTGCATGGAGGCGTAGCCCAGGACGACGAACGTGGTCGAGGGCGACTGGCGCACCAGGCGCACCCGCGCGCGCAGGATCGTCGCCAGCGTGCCCTCGGAGCCGGTGAGCAGGCGGGCCAGCGCGGTGCCGCGCGGGCCGCCGGTCTCGGGCAGCAGGTGCTCGAGCGCGTAGCCGGAGACCTGCCGGCCGAACGTGGCGAACCGCGTGCGCACGACGGCCAGGTGGCGCGCGGCGACGGCCTCCAGCTCGGCGAGCAGGTCGGCGGGCGGGTCGTCGGTCCAGAACCGGCGGCCGTGCCCGTCGAGGACCTCCAGCGCGACGACGTTGTGGCTGGTGCGCCCGTACGCCAGCGCGTGGGAGCCGCAGGCGTCGTTGCCGATCATGCCGCCGATCGTGCAGCGGGCGTGGGTGGAGGGGTCCGGGCCGAAGCGCAGCCCGTGCGGGGCGGCCTCGCGCTGCAGGTCGTCGAGGACCACGCCCGGCTCGACCAGGGCCGTCATGCCCTCCGGGTCGACCTCCAGCACGCGGTTCAGGTGCCGGGAAAAGTCCAGGACCACCCCGGTGCCCACGGCATTGCCCGCCACCGAGGTGCCGGCGCCGCGGCTGGTGGAGGGCACGCCGAGCTCGCGGCAGACGGCGAGGGCGGCGACGACGTCCTCGGCGCTGCGCGGGAAGACCACCACCTGCGGCACCACGCGGTAGTTCGAGGCGTCCGAGGTGTACTCGGCGCGGCGGCGGGTGGAGGCGTCGACGGCGTCGGCGCCCAGCGCGGCGGTCAGCCGCGCCACGAGGTCGGCGGCGGGCCGCCCGGCCGCGCCGGCCGCGCCGGCCGCGTCGTCCGCCTGCTGCACGGGCTCCACGAGGGTCACCCCTCCAGTGTCGCGTGCGCCGGGACGTGCTCCGCGCGACGGCGGTGTGGCGCGGACGACACTCCCGCACGACGGGCGGTGCCCGGGTCGTCACACCCCGTCGAACGGCAGGGTCCCGCGGGAACTCCCCGCGGGAGCCGGTCGCTCAGCGGGCAGGAGCACGGCACACCGGGGGCAGCGCCCAGCGCGCGGACGGGAGGACGCTCGTCGTGACCGGACCGACGCCACCCGCACGCCCGGCACCCCCCTCCGGGCCCCGGGCGGCCGCCGCCCGGATCCCCGCCGCGCCCGGCCCGCTCCCCGCGCCCGACGGCACCCCTGGGCCGCGCGTGCGGGCCATGGGCGCGGCCGACACCGCCCGCACGGCGCGGCTGCACCAGCGGCACCTGCCCCTGGGGCTCTTCCCGCGCCTGGGCCCGGCGTTCCTGGCGCGCTGGCACCGCACCTTCGTGGAGTGCCCCTCGGGCTGGGCCGGCGTCGTGGAGGACGCCGACGGCCGCGTCGTGGCGTACGCGCTGCTGGCGACCGACCAGGCGGCGTACGTGCGCGAGGTCCTGACCGCGCACCGCCGCCCGCTGCTCCTGCTGGGCGCGCGCGGGCTGCTGCGCCACCCGCGCACGCTGGCGCGCTTCACCCGCACCCGGGCCCGCCGCTACCTGCGCCGCCTCGCCCGGCCCGGTGCCCGGCCCGGTGCCCGGCCCGGCGAGCGCGCGGGCGCCGCCGCGCAGCCGGCCGAGGGGCCCGTGGCCGTCCTGCACGCCCTGGTCACCGAGCCCGGGCACCGCGGGCGCGGGATCGCCACCGCGCTGCTGGCACACTCGGTGGGGGCCGCTGCCGCGGCCGGCGCGGCGACCGTGGCGCTGGTCACGGACGCCGACGGCGACGCGCAGGGCGCCGAGGGCTTCTACCGGCACCTGGGGTGGCGGGTCGTGGACCGCCGCCAGCGCGACGGGCGCACCCTGGTGGAGCTGCGGCGCGACCTGCGCCCGGACGCCGCCCCGGCGACCCGGCAGGCCCCACCCGCCAGACCGACCAGACCGAGCAGACCGACCCCGGACGAGGACCCGCCCCCGTGACGCGAGCAGGACGCGACCGCCGCACCTCCCCCTCCCGCCGCACGCTGCTGACCGGTGCCCTCGGCGGCCTGGGCGCGCTGACGGCCGGCTGCGTCGGGCGCACCCCCGGGGCCCCCGAGGCCCCCGCCGCCACCCCGGCGCCGCCGTCCCCCACCGCACCGCCCGTGCCGCCGGTGCCGCCGGCGCCGGTGCGGCTCTCGCTGCCGGCGCTGCCCGCCTACGCGCCCCACCCCGGTGAGGTGGAGCCCGACTGCAAGGTGGCGGCGGTCGCCTACGTCACCGCCGCCCTGACCACCGGGCCCGCCTCCTTCCCGCCCGGCGCGCCGGCGCCGGACGTGCCGGCCGCGCTGGCCGCGCGCCTGGGCGGCACGGGGCTGGACCCGCGCCCCGGGGCGTCCCTGGCGCCGCTGCTGCCGGTGCGCGGCATCAGCGCGGTGCAGACCGTCTACCCCCAGTACGGCGGGCTCGACGCCGGCCGCCGCACCGCCAGCGTCATGGTCGTGCTGCAGCAGCTCTCGCTCGACCCGGCCGCCCCCGACGTGCTGCGGCGGCGCAGCGTGATCGTCGACGTGCGGTTGCGCCGCCGGGGCGGCTGGGGCGTGGAGCAGGTCCTCGTGCCCGCGGTGGACCACGAGCTCGACGTGCCGGCGCGCCCGCAGGTGCAGCGCGTCTTCGACGACGACCGCGTGTGGCTGCCCGACCCCGCGCGCTTCGACCTGCTGCAGGAGGACGTCGACGTGCGCGTGGCCGAGCTGCTGAGCACCTTCGCCGAGCGCTGGCCGGTGCACGTGCAGGAGGTGCGCTCCGGGCACCCGGTCACCGTCTTCGACAAGGCCCACACGTCCAACCACACGCTGGGGCGGGCGGTGGACGTCTCGGGCCTGGACGGCGTCATGGTGGTCGACCGGGACGCGTGCCCGTGGCGCGAGGCGATGGAGATCGCCGCGGTCGTGGCCGGGGCGAGCGAGGTGGGCGGCCCCGTGGACCTCGGGGACCGGCCGTTCTTCTCCGACGCGGTGCACCAGGACCACGTCCACGTCGGCTGGGACCACCCGCTCCCGGGACCGGGCGGGCCGGGCGCTGGACCGGGCGCGGGGCCGGGCGCCGCCTGAGGGCGCGCCCCCCGGACGCCGTCCGGGCGAACCGCGACGTGTCGGTCCCCCGCGGCGGGGCGAGGGGGTACGGTCCGGACGCAGGAACCTCCCGCTGCCGCGACGACGCGGCTCGACAGACGGAGATCACCGTGGATCCCAGGAGCACGTCCCGCCGCACCCTCCTCGGCGCCCTCGTCACCGCGCCGCTCGCGGCCACCGCCCTGTCCGCCTGCGGGGGCGGCTCGGCCGGCCCCGGCCAGCCCGCCGAGGGCGGGGCGAGCATCTGGTACCTGACCGGCCAGCCGAAGGAGGGCATCCGCGACGCGTACGTGGCGGCCTTCAACGAGGCCTCCGACGACGGCCAGCTGACCGCCACGCCCTTCGAGAACGACGCCTACAAGTCCAAGATCCGCACCGCGATCGGCGCCGGGCAGGCGCCGACGATCATCTACGGCTGGGGCGGCGGCACCATGCGCAGCTACGCCGAGGCCGGGCACATCGAGGACCTGACCGACTGGTTCGCGGAGAACCCCGAGGTCCACGACCGGCTGCTGGACTCCGTCTGGCCGGCGGCCACCGTGGACGGGCGCATCTGGGCGGTGCCGAACGAGACCGTGCAGCCGATCGTCATGTTCTACAACAACCGCCTGTTCGAGCAGGTCGGCGCGCAGCCGCCGGCCACCTGGGACGAGCTGCTGGCGCTGGTGCCGGTGTTCACCCAGGCCGGCATCGCGCCGATCTCGCTGGCGGGGCAGTCGCGGTGGACGACGATGATGTGGCTGGAGTTCCTCTTCGACCGCGTCGGCGGCCCGGAGCTCTTCCAGGCCATCTACGACGCCCAGCCGGACGCCTGGTCCGCGCCGGACTCGCTGAAGGCGCTGACGATGGCGCAGGACCTCGTGCGCGCCGGCGGGTTCGTCGACGGCTTCAACTCCATCGTCGCCGACCAGAACGCCGACCAGGCCCTGCTCTACACCGACCGCGCCGCGATGATGCTGCACGGCACCTGGACGTACGGCTCCATGAAGGTCGACGGCGGCGACTTCGTCAGCGGCGGCCACCTCGGCTACGGCAACTTCCCCACCGTCACCGGCGGCAAGGGCGACCCCAGCAACTCCGTGGGCAACCCCGCGCAGTACTTCTACCTCTCGTCCAGCGCCACCGACGAGGAGAAGGACCTGGCCAAGCGGTTCTTCGCCGAGGGCCTCATGACGAACGAGGTGATCACCGCGTTCATCACCGAGGCCGGCGAGGTGCCCGTGGTCAAGGGGGTGGAGGACCAGCTCACGCAGGCCGAGGACCCCGAGTGGATGGACTTCGTCTACCAGACGGTCAGCGGCGCCTCGTTCTTCGGCCAGTCCTGGGACCAGGCCCTGCTGCCGGTCTCGGCCGAGGAGCTGCTGACGAACATCGAGCGCCTGTTCCAGCTGTCCATCACGCCCGAGGAGTTCGCCGCCAACATGAACGCCGTCCTGGGTCAGTGACGCGCTGACGCGCCGGGGACCCGCGCCCCGCCGCCCCCGTCCGGGGCGGCGGGGCGCGGCGCGTCACAGGGAGTCGCGCAGGCGCCCCAGCACCGGCGTGAAGCCGACCACGCGGCTCTCGGCCACCACGCCGGCCAGCACGAACGGGTCCTGCTCCAGCAGGGAGCGCACCGCCGAGGCGTCGGCGTCCTCGAACAGCAGCACCGCGCCGTCGGCGTCGGTGGGTCCGGAGAGCACCAGGCGCTCGCCCAGGCCGGCCAGCCAGCGCCGGTGCTCGGGGCGCACCTCGTCGCGCCGGGCGGTGTCGGGCGTGTAGGCGTAGGTGGCGACGAAGTACGGCACGGGGGTTCCCTCCTGCGGCGACGGCTCTCGCGGCAGGACGTTACCCCCGCCGCGGCGCGCCACCTCGTGCACCGCCCGGCGCGCGCCCGGCCAGCTCCAGCAGCGCAGCCGCGGCGCCGGGCGCGCCGCCGGGCGGGGGCGGCGGCAGGGGCTCGCCCGTCAGGCACCGCTCCAGCAGCGCCTCCACCAGCGCCGCGCGCCGCACCACCTCGCCGCCGTCCGCCGCGCCCGGCAGCACCCGCACCTCCAGCGTCGGCGGGCCCGGGCGCACGCCCAGGACCTGGGTGAGGTTCACGTCGCGGAACTTCGAGACCCCGGTGCCCGCGGCGGCCGCGCGCAGCGGCTCCCAGCCCGCCCACGGGCGCTCCACGAGCTCCACCAGGGTGTCGGGCAGCGCGCCCAGGCGCCGGCAGGCCGGGTTGGTGCCCAGCAGAAGGCGCAGCCCCGGCACCCAGCCGCTGAAGAGACGCACCACGTTCGCGAACGCCGCGACGTCGCGGAACGGCGCGGCGTCGAGGTGCAGGTGCACCGCGGCCTCGGCGGGCACGGTGAAGCCCAGCTCGCGCGCCGGTCCCAGCAGCGCCTCCAGCGCGCGCACGTGGTCGCGCTGCAGGGGAGGGGTGATCACCTCGCAGGGTCGCTCGCGCTCCCCCGGCAGCGGCGCGGCCATCGCGATGCTGGCCCCGGCGGCGTCGTCGAGGCGCACGACGCCGCCCACGCGCGCGGGGCGGGTGCCGAACAACCGCGCCACCGGCTCCAGCACCGAGTCGATCCCGGCCGCCGGGTCGGCGTGCGCGGCCACCAGGCGCAGCAGGCGCGCGTCGTCGGACAGCACCCGGTACCACCCCGGCCGCGGCGCGGCGGCCGCGTCCAGGTCCGCCGCGATCGTGGTGTCGTCCACCAGCCGGCACCGCACCGCCCCGTCGGGGCCGAGCACCTCGAAGCCCCGGGTCAGGTGCCAGAACCGCGGCACGCCCGGGGCGGCGGAGGCCTCGCTGTCCGTGTGGAACACCGGGCGCACCGCGCCGGCGCACCGGCGGGCCAGCTCGTCGGCCAGGTGCCGACGGCTGGACCCGCGCGGTGCGAGCAGCTCGACCTCCACGCCGGTGCGCCGGCGCAGCACCGGTGCACCGGCCGCGGCGGTCGGGGCGCTCGCGGCGGCGCGAGCGGTCACCGCGCTCAGGGCTGCAGCGGCAGCGGCTGACCGGCCAGCAGCCGCTCCCCGGCCAGGGCCTTGGCCTCCCAGGAGTCCACCCGCCACAGCTCGGCCAGCCGCACGGCGTCGTCGTAGTCGTACCCGGCCGCGAAGAACGCCTCGCGCTGCGGGGCGCGCGGGTCCGGCGGGACCGGCGCCCCCGGCCCGGCACCCAGCTCGGCGCCCGGTTCGGCGACCGGTTCGAACGGCAGGTCCTCACCGGCCAGCAGGTGGGCGCCGGCGGTCGTCTTGGCCTCGTCGGGCTCGACGTTCCACAGCCTGCCCAGCTCCACGGCGTCGTCGTAGTCGTACCCGGCCGCGAAGTAGGCGTCCAGGGCCGCGGCCTCCTGCACCGCCGCCCGCGCCGCCTGCTGCAGCGCCTCCTGCCCGGCCGGCTCCGGGGCGCTCCCGGGCACGGGGTCGACGGCGGGGCCGGCGGCACCGCGGGCCGCCGGCCCGGCGGGGGTCGCCGTCGACGTGCCGCCCGGGCGGGGCCAGCCGCCCTGGACCAGCGCCCCCACCCCCACCGCGCCCACGGCCGCCGCCGCGGCCGGCGCGGTCAGCAGGGCGCGCCGGCGCCTGAGCCGGCGCCGCCCGCCGGCGCGCGCCGCGCCCACCAGCCACGCCGGCGCCTGCACGTCCTGCACGGCGGCCGCCAGCTCGCGCCGCAGCCGCTCCTCGACCTCGTTCACCACCGGCTCATCGCCTCCTCGTCGCTCCCGGCACTGCTGCTCCCAGCACTGCCGCTCCCAGCACTGCCGCTCCCGGCACCCATGAGCTCGCGCAGCTTCGCCAGCCCCTTGGAGGCCTGGCTCTTCACCGTCCCGCGCGAGACGTCCAGCTCGTCCGCGATGCGCTCCTCGGACCAGTCCTCGAAGTAGCGCAGCACGATCACCGCGCGCTGCCGCGGCGGCAGGGCGCGCAGGTGCTCCACCACGTCCGCGCGCACGGCCCGGTCCACCGCCCCGTCGGGGACGGCGTCCCCGTGCCAGTCCTGCAGCGGCACCTCCCGCGGCCGCCTGCCCCGCCGCCGCCACCGGTCGGTGACGGCCCGGCTCATCGCCGTGCGGGTGTAGGCGTGCGGGTCCTCGATGGAGCGCCAGCGCACGTACGCGCGCTCCAGCACGTCCTGCACGAGGTCCTCGGCGGCCGCCCGGTCCCCGGTGAGCAGCAGCGCAGTCCGCAGGAGCCTGCCGCCGCCGGTGGCGACGAACTGCTCGAACGACCCCTCCACGGCCCCCTCCTCACGACGACTGCCCCCCTAGACGCCCCGGGGCGCCGCGGGGTTGCCCGCCCGGCGCACCCGCGCCCCCGCGCCCGGCAGGACGAGGGGGCGCGGGGGCTCGGGGACGGCGGGGGCCTTCAGCCCTTGACCGCCCCGGAGGCCAGCCCGGCGACGTAGAAGCGCTGCAGGGCGACGTACAGGACCACGCAGGGCACCATCGCCACGACGGCCCCGGCGACGAGGTAGCCGAAGTTCACCGCGCCGTAGGCGCCGGACTGCAGGTTCACCAGGGACAGGGGCAGGGTGTACTTGCGGTCGTCGGTGAGGAAGGTCAGCGCGCCGAGGAACTCCGTCCAGGAGGCCAGGAAGGCGTACAGGGCGCTGGTGGCGATGCCCGGCACCAGCAGCGGGCGCAGCACGGAGGTGAGGGTGCGCAGGGTGCCGGCGCCGTCGACGTGCGCGGAGTCCTCCAGCTCGGCCGGGATCGACTCGAAGGCGTTGCGCATGACGAACACCCCGAAGGGCAGGTTGACGGTGGAGTAGAAGAGCACCAGGCCGAGGCGGGAGTCGGTCAGCCCCATGGCGTTCATCTGCAGGTACAGCGGCGTGATGATGGCCTGGAAGGGCACCATCATGGTGACGACCACGAGGCCGAAGAGGGCGTTGCGGCCGCGGAAGCCGAAGCGGCCGAAGCCGTAGCCGGCCAGGGTGGCCAGCAGGGCGGTCAGCAGCGCGGTGGACACCGAGACGACGAGGCTGTTGCCGACGGAGCGCCAGATGTCGGCGTCGCCGCCGAAGAGGGCGCGGAAGTTCTCGGTGGTGAAGGCGGTGACCTGCGACCACGTCGGCTCGGTGGAGACAATGGCGTCGTTGGGCTGGAACGAGCGCAGCACGGACCAGACCAGCGGCACGAGGAAGACCAGCGCGGCGAGGGTGCCGCCGAGCACGTAGAGGGTGAGCTTCAGGCGGCTCTCGGCGCGGGTGCGCTGCGGACCGGCGGGCGGGCGGGCGCGCCGCTGCGGCGCGGTGGCCGGGGCGGTGGCGGCGGTGGTGGGCACGGTGGTGGACACGACGGCTCCCTCACTCCTTCTCGCGCAGCAGGCGGAACTGGGCGGCGGTGACCACGCCGATGACGAGCACGAGGACCACCGACAGCGCGGAGGCCGCCCCCAGCTGCAGCTGCACGAAACCGCGCTGGTAGACGTACATGACGACCGTCTGGGTGTCCGTGCCCGGACCGCCGCGGGTGAGCACGTAGAACTGCGTGAACGCCAGCAGCGAGCCGATGACGGAGATGACCAGGCTCATGGCGATGGTGCGCCGCAGCATCGGCAGGGTGATGCCGCGCTCGCGCTGCCACCAGCTCGCCCCGTCCACCTCCGCGGACTCGTACACCTCCCGCGGGATGCCCTGCATGCCGCCCATGAGCAGCACCATCGTCAGCCCCGAGACCGCCCAGACGATCATCACGCAGATCAGCCCGGTGGCCAGCGGGCCGTCGGCCAGCCAGGCCGTCGTGCCGTCGGTGACGCCCAGCCACCGCAGCACGACGTTGACCGCCCCCGAGCCGGGCTGGGCCTCCAGCACGAGCAGGAAGCTCAGCGTCGTCAGGCCGATGACGTAGGGCAGGAAGAAGACCGTGCGGAACACGGTGGCGCCGCGCCGGTTGGAGCGCACCACCACCGCCAGCAGGTAGCCGACCACGAGGATCGGCAGGGTGACGATCGCGGTGTAGAGGACGGTGTAGCCCACCGACCTCCAGAACACCGGGTCCTGCGCCACCCCGAGGTAGTTCGCCAGGCCGGTGAACTCGTAGGAGCCGATGAGCGGCCAGTCCGTCATGGACATGTAGACGGCGAAGACGAGCGGCACCAGGACGAAGACGACGACGAACGCCAGCGCCGGCAGCACGAGCAGCACGCCGGTGCGGGCCGGGTGGGTGAGCGATCCGCCACCGGAGCCGCGCGGCGCGGGCCGGCGGTTCCGCTGCGGGCGCGGCGCCCGCGGCGCGGCGCGGTCCGCGACGGCGCTCACAGCTGCGCCTGCTCGAGGACGCGGTCGAAGCCGGCCTGGCCGGTGGCCAGGGCGCCGTCGACGTCGCCGTCGAAGACGGCCTGCCGGAACGCGGCGATCCACGGCGAGTCCTGCTGGTTGAACAGCAGGTTGTAGGCGAGGGTCACGGGTGCGTACGCCTCCTCGATCTGTTCCAGGGGTGCCACGGCCAGCGGGAACCTCGACCGGTAATCCTCCGTGGCGGCGTCGGAGCGCACGGGGATGTACCCACCGGCCGGGAGGTTCGTCTGCTGCGGGAGGTCCAGGGCGAAACGGGTGAACTCCCACGCCCCGGAGGCGTTGACCGCCCCGCGCGGGATGCACAGGTTGTCGCCGCCGGCGAAGGTGGCGCGGCCCCCGTCGGGCCCGGGCAGCAGCACCACCCCGGTCTTCGCCTGCACCTCGGGCGGGGCGTTCAGCACCGCCACGGCGAAGTTCGCGGGGAAGAGGGCCACGGTGCCCTCGGTGAAGGCCGCACCCCAGCGCGCCCCGTCGCCGGAGAAGTTCGCCTGCGGCATCAGCCCTTCGGCCCACAACGTGCGGTAGAACTCGAAGGTGCGGCGCACCGCGTCGTTGCCGGCGATGTCGCCGCGCTGCGCGCCGACCTCGCCGACGACGTTCCGCTCGCCCGCGGCCCACACGTGCGGCTGGACGACGAACCCGAGGATGCCGGCGGCGTTGCCGTCGATGGACAGCCCGTGCGAGCCGTCGCCCAGCTCCCCCACCGCCCGGGCGGCCGCGAGCATCCCGTCCAGGTCCGCGGTGGCGGTCTCGACGTCCACCCCGGCGCGCTCGAGCAGCTCGGTGTTGTAGAAGAGCGCCGAGTTGTCCGCGATGTACGGCACGCCGTAGCGGCGGCCGTCGCGGGTGGCCAGCCCGAGCTGGCCGGGGTTGAGCCGGTCGGCGAAGCCGAGCTGCTCGACCAGCGGGGTCAGGTCGGTGAAGGCGTCCCGGTGGATGAACAGCATCGAGTTGATGTCGTCGATGTCGACGACGTCCGGGACGTTCCCGCCGCGGATCGCGGTGGCGAGCTTGGTGACGTACTGCCCGTCCAGGACGGGGGTGACCTCCACGCGCAGGCGGTCCTGCGAGGCGTTGAAGGCGTCGACGGTCTGCCGCACGCCGGTGACCGTGGCCGCCCGGCACCACAGCCGCACCGTGCCGGTGGCACCCTCCCCGAAGCCGGCGGCGGTGACGTCGGCCTCGGGGAGGGTGGAGGCGCAGGAGGGCAGCAGCGCGCTCAGCGCCGCCAGCCCCCCCAGGCCCAGGACGTTCCTGCGGGGAAGCTCCATCGCTCTCCTCCGGGGTGGGTTCTCGTGCCGCGGGGTCAGGCCCGCGGCAGCCACACGCGCATGGGGCCGACCTCGCGGTTGGCCCACGCGTAGTACGGGATCGCGGGGACCGTCACGGTCCCCTCCTCCGCGGCCCGCGGCGCCTCGTCGCCGGCCGGCCGGTACAGCGGCCCCTCCGCCGCGCCGAGCGCGCGGTGCACCGGCAGCCGCAGGACGGACACCCCGCCCAGCAGGTCGGGGCGGTGCTCGGCGCTCGCGCCGCGCAGTTCCGCCACCCGCACCCGCACGTCGTCGGCGAGGAGGCCGACGGGCAGGTCGGGCTGCTCCACGCAGTACACGAGCGGGCCGCGCTCGACGGCGACGGCGCCGCGCACGGCGTCGACCCGCGGGTCGGCCTCGACGACGCGCACGCCCATCGGCAGCACGAGCTCGACGACGTCGCCGGCGCTCCAGCTGCGGCGCACGCGCAGGTACCCGCCCGCGAGCGCCTCGACGGGCTCGCCCGCGGCGGTGGCGGTGGCGCCCTCGGCCCAGCCGGGCACGCGCAGCGCGAGCTCCCACTCCCCCGCGCCGGGCTCGCGCACCTCCACGCGCACGGTGCCGTCCCAGGGGTAGTCCGTGCTCACGGCCAGCTCCACGCCGCCGGCCACGTCGGCGCGCACGGTGCCGGTGGCGAACTGGTGCAGCTGCACGCCGTCGGCGGAGGTGGTCGCCAGGTACGCGTCCAGGCTGGACAGGGTGCGCATGACGTTGGGCGGGCAGCAGGCGCAGTCGAACCACGGGCGGCGCCCGTGCGCGGGGCTGCGCTCCTCGTCGGTGTGGGCGCCGGCGCGCAGCTGCAGCGGGTTGACGTAGAAGTACTCGGTGCCGGCCAGGGAGACGCCGGGCAGGAACGCGTTGTAGAGGGTGCGCTCGACGAGGTCGGCGTAGCGGGCCTCGCCGGTGGCCAGCAGCATCCGCCAGGACCACTGCACGCTGCCGATGGCCGCGCAGCTCTCGGCGTAGGCGCGGTCCGGGCCGAGCTCGTGGTGGTCGCCGAACTGCTCGAAGTCCCAGCGCGAGCCGATGCCGCCGGTGACGTACGTCTTGGAGGCCAGCATGCCCTCCCACTGGCGCACCAGGGCGTCCAGCAGCTGCGCGTCGGCGGTCTCGGCCGCGACGTCGGCGGCGCCCGCGGTGAGGTAGACCGCGCGCACCGCGTGCCCCTCGGGGCTGGTGGCCTCGCGCACCGGGACGCGGTCGGAGAAGTAGGTGGGCTCCTTGCCGTGCCGGGCGATGACGCCGTGCCCGCGCGCGTCGACGAACCAGCTCGCCAGGTCCAGGTAGGCGCGGGTGCCGGTCTCGCGGTACAGCTCCACCAGGCCCGTCTCCACGACCGGGTGCCCGTCGACCTCCTCCAGCCCGCCCGGCCCGAAGGTGGCGACGAGGTGGTCGGCGAGCTTGACGGCCACGTCGAGCAGGCCGGTCTCCCCGGTGCCGCGGCGCACGGCGACCGCGGCCTGGAACAGGTGCCCGGCGCAGTAGTGCTCGTGGCTCCACGGCAGGTCGACGTAGCGCGCGCCGCCCCCGCGCACCTGCTGCACGGAGTCCAGGTAGCCGTCCTCGGCCTGGGCGGCGGCGACGACGGCGGTGACCTCGCGGATCCAGCCGAGCAGCTCCGCGTCGGGTTCGCGCCCGTGCTCCCACCCGGCGGCCTCGAGCCACTTGTAGACGTCGGAGTCCATGAAGATCGGCCCGCGCACCTCGCCGGTGGCGGTGCCGGCGGCGATGCGCAGGTTCTGCAGGTTCCCCGCGCTCTCGAGCTTCTCGTAGCCGGTGCGGATGGCCTGGCGCCGGTTGGCGTCCTGGCGCTCGTGCCAGAACCCCCCGGTGGTGCGCGCCGCGCCGGAGGGCACCGGGCGCAGCACCACCGCGGCCGCGGTGGTGGGGGCGGCCGGGGCCAGGGGGGCGCGGCCGGTGCCGCTGGTCGCCGGGGTGGGGGGCGCGGTGGTGGTCATCAGCTCTCCGTCGAGTCGTCCGCCACGGCCGCCGCCCGCCGGGACGGCGGAAACGGCGGAACACGTTTTCTGCGGGGGACGCTACGACCGCGGACGCCGGGCGTCAAGGACGGTAGAGTTCCCGTTCCACCGACCCGGTCACCGGCGCAGGGCGCGCGCCGGACGAGCCCGAGGAGCCGCCAGGTGACGGAAACGAGCGTTCCGCGGATCGTGGACGTCGCCGCGCTGGCCGGCGTCTCGCCCGGCACGGCCTCCAAGGCCCTCAACGGCACCGGGCAGCTGCGCGAGGCCACGCGCGAGCGAGTGCGCCGCGCCGCCGAGCAGCTCGGCTTCACCCCCGACTCCCTGGGCCGCGGGCTGGCCTCCGGGCGCAGCTACACCGTCGGGCTGGTCACCACCGACAGCTTCGGGCGCTTCTCCATCCCGGTGATGCTCGGCGCGGAGAACACCCTGGGCGCCGGGGAGATGGTCGTGCTGCTGTGCGACAGCCGCGACGACCCGCTGCGCGAGCAGCACCACCTGCGCACGCTGCTGGCCCGGCGCGTCGACGGCATCATCGTCACCGGCCGGCGCACCGACCCGCGCCCGCCGGTGGCCGTGCCCGCGCACGTGCCGGTCGTCTACGCGTTCACGCCCTCGCAGGACCCCGCCGACACCAGCCTCGTGGTCGACCAGGCCCGCGGCGCCGCGCTCGCGGTGCGCCACGTCCTGGACCTGGGCCGCCGGCGCGTGGCCCACGTGACCGGCCCGGAGGACCACCACGCGGCGGTGGTGCGCCGCGACGCCGCGGCGGCCGAGGCCGGCGAGCACCTGGTGGGCGAGCCGCTGCACGGCGAGTGGAGCGAGCGCTGGGGCCGGCTGGCCGCCGACCTGCTGCTGCGCCGCCACCCCGACGTCGACGCGATCACCTGCGGCAGCGACCAGATCGCGCGCGGGGTGTGCGACGGCCTGCGCGACGCCGGCCGGCGCGTGCCCGAGGACGTCGCCGTGGTCGGCTTCGACGACTGGGACGTCATCGCGCTGGCCTCCCGCCCCCCGCTGACCACCGTGGCCCTGGGCCTGGAGGCCCTGGGGCGGCGCGCCGGCGAGCTGCTGCTCGACGCCGTCGCCGGGCGCCCCTCCCCCGGCACCACGACGATGCCCACCCGCCTGGTCGTGCGCGCCTCCACGGTGGGGGCCTGAGCGGTGGGGGCCTGAGCGGTGGGGGCCTGAGCGGCGCGAGCACCCGGCGGCCGGGGACCTCAGCGCGCGGCGCCCGCGGGAGCGGCACCCCCGCGCTCGGCACCGTCCCGCTCGGCGCCGTCCCGCTCGGCGCCGTCCCGCTCGGCGCCGTCCCGCTCGGCGCCGTCCCGCTCGGCACCGTCCCGCTCGGCACCGTCCCGCTCGGCGCCGTCCCGCTCGGCGCCGAAGAGCACCACCCGCCCCTTGCCGGCCGCCTTCGCCGCGTACATCGCGGTGTCGGCCCGGTGCAGCAGCTGCTCGGGGTCCAGCGCGGCGGTGACGTGCACGACCCCCACGCTGACGCCCACGCGCGCCGGTCCCGCCGCCAGCTGCACGGGCACCGACACCGAGCGCACCACCCGCTCGCCGACCTCGACCGCCTGCGCCGCGCTCGCGCCGTGCAGCAGCACGGCGAACTCGTCGCCGCCCAGGCGCGCGCCCACGTCGCCCGGGCGCACCACCGTCTGCAGCTGGCGGGCGACGTGCTGCAGCAGCTCGTCCCCGGCGCCGTGCCCGAGGCCGTCGTTGACGGCCTTGAAGTCGTCCAGGTCCACGAACAGCACCGCCCGCTCGCCGCGCGCCGCGGCCAGCTCCTCCTGGAAGCGGCCGCGGTTGGCCAGGCCGGTCAGCGCGTCGGTGCGCGCCTGGCTGCGCAGCAGCTCGTGGCCCCGGATGTTGGCGGTGGCCAGGCCCACCTGGTTGCCCAGCTGCTGGAAGGAGACGACGACGTCCGGGTCCACCCCGCCCGGCGCGCCCACGAGCACCGAGACGCCCTCGACCTCCGGCAGGTCCATGCAGACCCACCCGCAGGGCCGGCCGGCCGCCGCGTCCAGCTCGGCGGTGCGCTCGACGGGCACGGCCAGCCCCGGGACGATGCCCTCGGGCACCACCTGGGCGGGCAGGACCCCCGGGACGCGCTCGAAGTCCCCAGCGGTGTCCAGGACCGTGGCGGCCCCGTCCCCGGTCAGCACCGCCATCGAGCGCAGCCCGGGCGTGATGGCGCACAGCGCGCGGCTGCCGGCCACCGCCTGCTCGGCGATGCGGGCGTGCTCGGTGGTGCCGAGCAGGTCGGTGCCGATGCGCACCAGCAGCGCGTCGCGCTGGGCGGCGCGCTCGCGCGCGAACAGCCCCAGGGCCAGCACGCGCACCACGACGTACGTCAGCAGCATGACCGGGGCGGTGCCGACGACGGGCGCCAGCTGGGTGGTCGGGGCGTGCCCGGGCACCAGCCCCCACAGCGGCACCGCGGCCAGGACCGCCAGGGCGTACGCGGCCGAGCGCAGCACGCCGCGGCCCGTGGAGCCGTGCACGGCGTGGAACCACAGGGCGCAGAAGGTGATGCTGAAGACCATCGCCGGCGCGGGGCAGCTCAGCGTGAACGCGGTGATCGCCACGCAGTCGACGGCGTCGCCGAGCACGGACTGCCGCCCGGTGCGGTAGGTGCGCACCCAGGAGACCACCAGGGTGGTGGCGGCGACCACGACCAGCGGCAGGGTCACCGCGCCCGCCACGGCCAGCGGGCCGGGCAGCGACATCAGCAGGGCGAGCAGGGCGAAGACGAGGAAGAGCCAGCGGGTGCGCGGCACGAGGCCCTCGGGGCGGCGCAGCGCCCGCGGCAGCCGCCGGAGCACGGACCTCGCCCTCGTCGCCACGTCTCCCCCTCGCGTCCCGGCGCGCCCGCGCGCCTGAGCCCCCGTGCGGCGCCCCAGCGGCCCGCGCGCCGGGTCCGCGGAGCCCGGCACCTGGTGCTTCGGCCGTCCGCCGACCCGGGTCGATGGGCCGATCGGGCGTGGCGCGGGGCACGTCGGCGTGCCCGCCCCAGACGGTAGCGTTCCGCGCACCTGTCCAGCGGCTGCCGCCGGGGACGAGCGGGGAGGGAGCCGGCCGTGGTGACCATGCGCGACGTGGCGACCGAGGCCGGCGTCTCGCCTATGACCGTCTCCAACACCCTCACGGGCCGGCGCCCGGTCAGCGAGGAGACCCGGCGCCGGGTGCTGGAGACGGTCGACCGCCTCGGCTACCGGGTCAACGTCGCCGCCCGCAGCCTGCGCCAGGGCCGCACGGGCGTGGTCGGCATCGCCGTGCCGGGCCTGGACTCGCACTACTTCGGCCAGCTCAGCCACCGGCTGGTGCTCGCCCTGGCCGGGGCCGGGCTGGCCACGGTCGTGGAGGAGACCGGCGCCAGCCGCTCCGGGGAGCTGGCGGTCTTCCGCGACTCGCGCCGCAACGCCTACGACGGGCTCGTCATCGCCGCGCTGCGCCTGTCCGAGCGCGACCTGCGCGCCCTCAGCGGCGACGTGCCGGTGGTCGTGCTCGGCGAGCAGGACCTGCACGGCAGCGTGGACCAGATCTCCATGGCCAACGTCGAGGGCGCCGCCGCGGCCGCGCGCCTGCTGCTCGCGCGCGGCTGCCGGCGGCTGGCGGTCGTGGGCGGCGTGCTGCCGGGCGCGCCGGGGGCCGAGGAGGTGCCCGAGTCGTTCGCGGTGCGCACCGGCGGCTTCCTGCGGGCGGTGCGCCGCTCGCGCGGCGCGGTGACCGCGGCGACGTACCGCGGCGACCTGCAGGACGCCGGCGTGCGCGGCGTGCACGACCTGCTCGCGGCCGGCGAGCCGCCCGAGGGGATCTTCTGCGTCACCGACACCCTGGCGCTGGGCGTGCTGCGCGGCCTGGCCGACCACGGCCTGCGGGTGCCCGAGGACGTGCTGGTGATCGGCTTCGACGACGTGGACGACGCCCGCTTCTCCGTGCCCTCGCTGACCACGGTGGACCCCGGGCACGAGGAGATCGCCCGCGAGACGGTGCGCCTGCTCGTGCGCCGCACCGCCGACCGCGACGCCGCGCCCGAGCGGCTGACCGCGCCGTGGCGCCTGGTGGAGCGCGAGTCCACGGCGCGGCCGGGGACGGCCCCCCGCCGCCCCCGGCGCCGCCCGTGAGCCCGGACGGGCCTCAGCCCGCCCGCCGGACCGCCCGCCGGACCACCCGCCGGTGCCCTCGTGGGCCGGGCCTCACGCCGCGCCGAGCGGCACGGCGCGCCAGTCGCTGCTGAACTCCAGGCCGCTGCGGCGCACCATCTGCGTCACCGGGCAGCGCCGCTCGGTCTCCGAGCTCAGGCGCTCGAACTGCTCGGGGGTCGCGTCGGTCTCGACCTGCACGCTGACGCTGACGCGCTCGAAGTTGGCGTTGCCCTCCGCGCCGCCGGCGATGACCGAGGGGTCCAGGTCGCCCTGGACGCGGAACGTCCAGCGGCCCAGCGCCACGCCGAGGTCGCGGGCCACCAGGCTGCCGGTGACCTGGTTGCAGGAGGTCAGCGCGCCGAGCACGTAGCTCAGCGGGCTGGGCGCCGCGTCCTGCCCGCCGAAGGACGGGTAGGTGTCGGCGTGGAACACGTGCTGGTTCTCCCCGGCCACGGTGAGCTGCTGGGCCACGCCGGTGCCGGCGGCCTCCACCACGAACGGGACGGTCTTCTTCGCTGCCACGCGGTTCCTCCGGGACGCAGGGCGCGCCGTGTCGCACGCCGGGGACGAGCCTAGGCGCGCGCGGCGCGCCGCGCGGCCGGGACGGCCCGGAGCACCCGGACGGCCCGGGCCGCCGGGTCCGTCCGGGCCGCCGGGACCGCTGGGACCGCCGGGCCCGTCAGGGCGCGGGGGTGGGGGTGAGGGTGCGCGCGGCCGGGTCGTGGGCGTGGGCGCCGACCTCCAGGACCACGTCGGCGGCCGCGGGCGGCACCAGCCGGCGGGCGTCCGCGTCCCACGCGCCCAGCGCCCCCAGGTGCACGGCGACGTCCACCTCGGCGCTCGCGCCGGCGGCCACGGCGACGGGCGCGAACCCGAGCACGACCGTCTCGCCCGCCCGCGGCCCGTCGGTGCGCCGGCCGTGGACCTGCACGACGTGCCGGCCGTCGCGCCCACCGGTGTTGCGCACGCGGGCGCGCACCCGCACGTCCCCGCCGGGGCCGGTGGCCACGTCGGCGTCGACCTCGAACGTCGTGTACGACAGGCCGAAGCCGTGCGGGAACGCGGCCGGCACGCCCAGGCGGTCCAGCAGCTTCTGCCCGTGCCAGCGGTCGTAGGTGACGGCGCGGGCGTCCTTGTCGAACGGCGGCAGGTGCTCCTCGCTGGTGGGCAGCGAGTACGGCAGCCGCCCGGAGGGGTCCTGGGCGCCGGTGAGCACGTCGGCCAGGGCGTGACCGCCCTCCATGCCCGCGTACCACGTGAGCAGCACCGCGGGCACGTCGTGGCGCCACGCCTCGGTGACCACCGCGCCGGCGGCCACGACGGCGACCACGGTGCGCGGGTTGGCCGCGGCCACGGCGCGGGCCGTCTCCTCGTCCACGGGGCGCAGCCGCAGCGAGGTGCGGTCGCCGCCGAAGCCGGCCGTCATCACCGCGCCCTGCGGCGCGCCGGCCCCGTCGTCGCCGGGGTGCGGCGGGTACAGGGTCGTCAGCACCGGGTCGCTCATGACGTCGCCGCCGACGTACTCGCCCTCGTCCTGCTCGTCGAAGCCGACCACGACGACGGCGACGTCCGCGGCGCGCGCCGCCTCGGCGGCCGCGGCCGGGTCGTCCTGCTCGACGAGGGTGATCCCGGCGTCGGGGAAGGCGGCGCGCAGGCCCTCCAGGGGGCTGGTGGTGCTCGGCGGGCGCACGTTCGAGGAGCCCAGGTCGCCGGTGTTCGCGGCGGTGGCCAGCCGGCCGACCAGGGCGATGCTGCGCACCGCGGCGGGGTCCAGGGGCAGCACCGGGGTGCCCTCGACGGGCTCGTTCTTCAGCAGCACCATCGCGCGCGCGGCCACCTCGCGCGCCAGCGCGCGGTGCTCGGCGCTGGCCATGACCTGCGGGCCAGGGTCCGGCTCGCTGCGGGTGGCGTACGAGCGCAGCTGCGCGGCCAGCAGGCGCACCCCGGCGCGGCGCACCGAGTCCCACGAGGTGCGCCCCGCCTCCAGGTCGGCGCGCAGGTGCAGCGCGCGCTGCTGCACGAACGGCTCCTCCAGGTCCAGCCCGGCCTCCAGCGAGGCGGCCGCGTCGCGCAGGCCCCAGATGAAGTCGCTGACCGTGATCCCGTCCCAGCCCCACTGCTCGCGCAGCACCTCGGTGAGCAGGTGGCGGTTCTGCCCGGCCCACTCGCCGTTGACGGAGTTGTAGGCGCTCATCACGGCCGCCACGCCCTCGTCGGCCGCGCGCTTGAAGTGCGGCAGGTAGACCTCGTGCAGGGTGGCCTCGTCGATCGTGACGTCCACCTCGAAGCGGGCGTTCTCCATGGAGTTCAGCGCGTAGTGCTTCACGCAGGCCATCGCGTGCCGCTGCACGCCGCGGGTGAGGGCGGCGCCGAACTCGCCGAGGTGGTGCGGGTCGTCGCCGTAGGTCTCCTGCACCCGGCCCCAGGCGGGGTGGCGGGGCAGGTTGACGCACACGCCGCCGAAGAAGTTGCCGCCCTGCGAGCGCAGCTCGCGGCCGATCGCGTCGCCGACGCGCTCCTCCAGCTCGACGTCCCAGGTGGCGCCGCGGGCCATGGAGACGGGGAAGGCGGTGCCGTGGCCGGCGACGCAGCCGCGCGGGCCGTCGACGAAGCGGGTGCCGGGCACGCCCAGGCGCTCCACGGCCCCGTGCGGCAGCGGGCTGGTGTTGTAGCCGCCGTCGAGCATCACGGCGATGCCCTCCCAGAAGGGGGTGTCGCCGTCGAGCAGGCCGAGGCGCTCGTCCTCGGTCATCGCGTCGTGCAGCCGGCCGGCCTGCTCGAAGGGGGGGGGGGGGGGGGGGGCCGCGCCCCCCCCCCCCCCCCCCCCCACCCCCACGACCACCCCCCCCACCACCCCCCCCACACCCACCCCCCCCCCCCGCCCCCCCCGCCGCCCCGCCCCCCCCCCCCCCCCCCCCCCCCCCCCCCCCCCCCCCCAGGGCGGGGTAGACCTGCCCGCAGCTCTCGTGCCAGAAGTGCCCCAGGGTCTGCACGACCTCCGCGCGCAGCCGGTAGCCCGTCATGGGCTCGAT